>JAJYRG010000150.1 GCA_021794195.1 Bacteroidota bacterium | reverse complement strand
ACAATATTTTTCCAGACATCCCATTTCACGCCAAAAGCCGCATTAAAGCTTGTGAAGTTTTTATTCGCAGCTTCGATAAATTTTTGATCATGTTCGTTCCAGGTTTCTTTAACATCTACCTGACGTGTATCCAAGCGTAATCCAGCTTGGACATCTACTTTTTCTAAATGATAATGACCCGTTGCAAAAAGGCCTATATCATTAATAACCGCATCCGGAATCAGTACTTCTTCTCCAAGATTTTTATTATCTTGGTGCATACCTTGTACCCCCGCAATCGTCTCTAATTTCCCAAAAGTAGGCAGGTGATATTTTACGTCATAATTAAGGGTATTCAATTTCATCCTTAAACTGGGTGGTGTTTTTCCATAAGCATGTTCATGCCCGTGACCATGATCGTCTTCGTGATCGTGGTCATGATCGTGTTCTTCCTCAAATTCCCGGCGATCATTAGCCGTATAACCAATTTTAGCCGTTATTTTCGAATGATTTAAATGTAATGTATTATCCCAGCTCAAAATATGGTTATCTACTTCTTGAAAAGGAAGTAAAAGTTTTCGCGAATGGTTTTGCTCGCCAATTTCTTCAGGAACACCTAAATTTGACCGGTTATAATTATACCGAAGTGCAGATTTAAAATTATTTAAAGAATACTGCAGCCCTGTTTTAAAATCTTTTTCATTAAAACGGGAGTTCGTTACACGATAGCCTGCACCCGAAAGATAGTCACTATGTGTTGAATAGGCTCCTCTAAGCAAAAACTTTAATTTTTCACCTGAATGCTGTACGCCTATATCGGTAGACGAACCTAAAGAATTAAAAAAGTATTTACTGCTTATGTCTCCATGCGTTTCTCCTGAAGGGGCAAATTTTTCTGGGTTTAAATAGAGCACTCCGCCCAAAGCATCACTGCCGTACAACAAAGACGCAGGCCCTTTGATGACTTCCACACTTTCGATTCCTGCTTCATGAACACCCAAGCCATGTTCATCTCCAAACTGTTGATTTTCCAAACGTACCCCTTGGGCATATGTTAAGACACGGTTTGAGCTCAGCCCGCGAATGACAGGTTTCCCAATGCTTGTACCTGTCGTGACGGTATTCACGCCCATAATATTTTTTAATCCGTCTGCCAAAGTAACGGCTCCTTTCGCATTTAACTCTGAAACAGAAGCCCGTTCTACCTTCATCACATTTTCACTTTGTAACATGTGAAAAACCGTAGAAACAATAACTTCCTCCATCTCTACCGCAGTTTCCTGCAGCACGGCATCTTCTTGAACTGTTTCTCCTTTTTGAAAATTTATTTTCTTTGAAAGACTTCTGTAGCCCATCATCGAATAGATGACTGTGTAAGAACCATTCGGTATATTCTCGATTCGATAATCTCCGGCTTCACTTGCCCCTGCTTTTTTATCCAACTTGGGAATAACGATAGTGGCCGGAATCGCTTTCCCTTCTTGCTCTGACAAAACTTTCCCTGTTAAAATGTTCTGTCCTTTTGTTGCCACCGTACCCCATAAGGTAACGGCCAACAAAAGAAATATATTTCTCATATTTTCCTGAATTATATATACTGTTATTAATAAATAAATTGACTATGTATTCAAGAAAAGTTCGGAGGTGCGCGACAAAGGAAAAAAGAACAGCTAAAATATGGTATTAATGAATAATCACATGCATTGACATAATACTCTGTTTCTGGAAGGGTTATTCTCTTCTCATATAAAACTTCAAAATCAAAAACTGAAAAATGAAAGTTACAAAGATGACAATCCAGCGTTTTTTTATGGAAATGAGGTGTAGCGTCTACGCATATATGCTGATGGTGATCCCCCATATGCACAGATTCTGCGGCATAAGGAAAAAGCAAAGTAAGCGATAAAACTACCGCAAAAAATGCCTTACTCACTCTATGACGAAAACACTTCATTTATTTTTATTACCTAAATGCTTCCTTATTGTATGCTTACAAAAACATTTACACAAGCTACAAAAATATCATAATTAAAAAAATAATATATTCTTTTAATTGCAATAAAAATACAAGAAGACAACAAAAACATAACTTATAAAGTACGTCAACCAAGTTGTTCTTTTCAAAGAAACAGATTCCCAAGTCTACTATTGTTTTAAAACCGTCACTTTTTTTAGAAAGATTTATGAATCTCTAAATTTTACTTCTTTTTCTTTATATTCGCCATTCAAGATGAGACTCGCGCATACATATAGATTTTTAAGTGTTGGTTGTTTAATTATCATTTTGCTCTTTCAAATGTTTTTTGAAGCGCTATTCGTCGTAGATTATTATATAAACACTGAAAATTATGCAGCACATTGTGTAAATGAGCTCAACCCCGAACTACAATGTAATGGTTCGTGTCAGCTCCATCATGTTGTAGATGGAATGGATGAGAAACAAAAGGTTACTATCCAAAAAGAAATCCCGAACAACATATATTTACCCACAGACATTCTTGACGCTCCTTCATTTATATCTTTTTATAAATCAAATAAAAAGTATGCATCCTCTGATGTATTTGAATTGAGTAATTATTTACATTCCATATTCCGTCCTCCACGACTTATTTCATAAGTTCTTCTTTTTAAGCTTTATCTACCGACATAAGGCAGAGCAGCAGATAATCGAATTTAATTTTTAATCTTAAAAACGGAGCTTCACCCTATTATTTTCGTTTAAAAAAAAACAGAAGTAATCCAGAGTGAATTTCACCGATTCGTGATTTTTAAATTTAATACGACACATATCATCCATGCATTTTTTATGCAAACATGAGAGGGTATAGAGATCGTTTTTATGTCAAAAAACACTGAAAAAGGATGTGGAACACTATTCTATAATAAGAAGTGTGACAGTCTTGATTCTGAGAGCCATCGCTATCGCGAATTAAGGCCTGTAATTTAAAAATCAACAATATGTCTTAATAAAAAGATACTTTGAAGAATTAAGTGAAAGGTATAAACAAATAAAAACATTCTATTCATTTGCTTATCCATATTATAGAGCAGCGAATATACTGTGTGAAAGCTCCTAAAAAAATATTTAAATCCCGTTTTGGAGATAATTATGAAAAAAGCAGTTTATATTTTAACAACTATAGTATTTAGTTTTATAATTAGTCTGAAAGGAC
>JAJYRG010000149.1 GCA_021794195.1 Bacteroidota bacterium | reverse complement strand
AATTTCATCACGAACATGGTGGCCGGGCTGATCGCATATTCGTTCTTTCCGAAAAAACCGAGCATAAAATATCAAACCGACAATTCAAACCAATTGACAGTGTTTTAATAATCGAACTGAGGTTATATAAATAAGGTCTTCATCCTCTTCTGCCAGTTCTTTGACTTTCTTATTTAAGGAATCTCCCTTATCCCAATGCTTTTTTCTGCTTGGCGCATGAGGCACAGACACAAAATATACTTGGGTTTCCGGGTAAACCGCCCACAATCTCCCTAAAAAAGTTTTAAAATCACGAAAAACAGAATCTGGAGAATTTCTCAAAAGATCGTTCGTCCCACAGAAAAAGAGTACCCGCGTCGGTTTATACGGCATCATCAGCGGATCCATATAGGCAAGTAAATCTGGGATTCTCGACCCCCCAAACCCTCTGTTCACAGCTTGATAATCAACAAAATCTTCTTCGAGTGTTTTGCCCCACTGTGTCCAGGTAGAGCTTCCCATAAAAAATGTACTCTCCGGAGCCGGTGGGTTTTCTTTGCTTTCGGCCAGGTATTTTTCTACTGTAGGAAGCCATGCCTGAGCATAATTATTATTTACTGCTCCAAAAATTAAGAACAGAAATAATAAAAATGTAATACCTTTCCTGTTTCTATTGCAAAAATCAATTAACACCTCCTTTAAATACGTGAATATATTTCTTCTCATAACTGTCATCTTGTTTGAACAAAAGCAATTTGTTCTACTTTCATTTATAATGATTAAAAAACTGTATTATTTCCCCTAATGTTTCAGGAGATAATCTATTTATATCTTTAGGTTGATACAACTTCAATCTATCATCCCCTAACAGCTCGTACACATTTTTCGACGCGTTTATCGAGTTTTTCAAAGCGCTCATGTCCGTATATCTATCCAATGTCGGGGCGATGACCATCATTGGCCGAGGAGCAATACAGGCAAGAATTTCACTAAAATCAACCGGAACACCCTGTGGTTCCTCCGCAAACAACCCTAAACGGGGTATAAGTCCATGCAAATGAGACATATTCCGTATAGATTCATATTGAGAGGTGGAGGTTCTATAAGGTGAGAATCCAGCAACAGAAACCAAAGCCTTTATTCGTTCATCCAAGGCTGTTGCATACACTCCCACTGTTCCGCCTAATGTATTTCCCAAGGCAAAAACCCTGCTTGTATCTACGTTCTCTATCTGCTCTAATCCGTCCAGCACACTTTGCACATCGCTTACCATTTTACCCATTTTAGACCAAGCTGGATGCCGCTGATAGAAATTAACCGCTTCTTCCATACGTGTTCCAAACCCAAACATATCGAACGCAACTACAGCATACCCATTTGACAAAATCTCTTCAAACATACGGTGGTTCGAAGGGCTGCCGTTATGTTTATTATATCCTTTAGAATAACCCGTAGAGTGTGCATACTCATGAAGATAAAGAACCACTGGATATTTCTTGTCTTCTCTTTTTCCTTGTTTATTTTTTGGAAAATAAACTCTTACAGGAAGATGATCACCAAATGAAGTATAAGGACCATAATACTTGGCCACTCCGTTTTTGGGCTCCGGTCTTCCGATAATCGATTCTATCCAGTCGTATCTTGCTGGAATAGAAAGATCAATTTCATCTGGTTTTACCTGAACAGGTTCTTCGCCCAAGAGCCATTTGATATTCTTAATAATGTTCGTTTTATCCGCTTGAAACCCGTCAGTATTTCCATACTCTTCCTGGAGATTAATCCGATTTAATCGTTTTGCAGCATCTTCCAGCTTCTTGTTTTGGGATAGCCATTCTTCAAAGTTATATTCATAATATAATGTATTCTGCCAGGTAATATCGTTTCTACTAAACTGCTTATCCAAAAAATCCAAAGTAAACTCAACGTCTCTCGCTGCCACAGCATGTTGCCCTCTTCGTGTATGAACCCCCACTTTGTCTTCTTCCCCTAAAAATTTGTATACTTCTCTTACGGCATAATAGTTCTGTTCGTTCGCCCAAGCGTTTAAGCCCCTCTCCGTTACAGAATAATGGAATAACAGCGGTCTGGGTGCTATCAAGGATGCTAATGAATTTTGATCAACCGGCAATTTATCCTCATTCCCGAAGAAAAACCGTAATCTCGGGTGAAACCAATGTACATTAGCCGCTGTCACCAAATCCAATGTTTCACTTGCGTATTGCGGATCACCAAATCTCCAAGGAGCATCCCCACCGGTACTGGAACTACTGGATATAACCGCAGAGAACCGCTCATCGAATGCCGCTGCCCATAAAGATTGCTTCCCGTTTCTCGAGTGGCCGGTTATAGCAATCTGGTCTTTATTAATTTCTGGACGGCTGTATAAATAGTCCACTACTCTGGATGCGCCCCATGCCCTTCTCATCAGCATACTAAAATCATAATCCGGATAAACCGCTTGGAAAGCTTCGGTATCATCTCTGCCATCATTCGCCGCATATAGGCACACGGCATATCCCCGCCTCAATGCCAATCTTCCCCATTCATCATGTGTAAACTGTGTCATGAACACCGGCAAATTTTGCTGTTCCTCTGGTAGCCAAAGTTCTATGTGTAATTTTGCTTTCTGCTCAGGCCCGAAGCTTAACTTTATTTTCTGAATCCGGACCCCTTCAGATACTGAATCTAGAAGGATTTCACTTTTTAAATTATCGGGCTTATCCGGAAACTCTCCCGATACCCAATGTTTATATTGTGTTTTAATCCATTCTTTTTTTTCTTCCCATTGCTCTTCTGTTTGTATGGAAAAAACCTGCCCGTCTTTTTCAGACTGCAAAGGATCCGGCAGAAAAGGGGTGGATTTCATCTTAGAAAAATCAGGCGGCAGCTCTCCCGTACGTTCTAACCATTCCACCCAAGTACTATCCTGTAAAGTTGCTCTCCGCGTATTCTTCTGGAACCGTTGATCAATAATAATATCCTTCAAATCAGCCAAGTAACGCTTTCTAGCTGCGGTATCATTCTGACCATACACATCACCAACAAATAAAAAACCAGATATAAGAAGTAAAATTAATAGGAAAAATTGTTTCATGATATTTTTATCTTTCAAGCTTATATTGTGTGTGATTCTATTTCTAAATTCAATTTTTGTTAAAGGTTATTTCAAACACT
>JAJYRG010000148.1 GCA_021794195.1 Bacteroidota bacterium | reverse complement strand
CCTTGTACATGTATCAGCTTATTTCCTATTTTTCGGATAGCTGCTGGGATATCTTTTTCTTCAATATTCGAATGAAAAGTGTCTAACAAAATTAATAAATTATCATCGTTAATTTCACCAATTAAATCCAAAGCCTGATCAACGGTGTTAATCATGTCTGTTTCAAATCTATTCAACGGCTCCAAAGCCAGTTTAACTCCTTTTTCACCTGCATATTGCGTAGCCGTTTGGAGATTTTCCAAGCACCAGTTTCTTTCTATTAGTTTTTGTTCATCAGATATCAATCTGGTTTTTCCGACTGCTGAATACATAGGCCCGCCAAAGACAGGACTTTCTAAATAGTTTGCAATATCTACGCAATCTTTGATATAGGCCAGCCCTTTCGCACGGATATTCTCATCAGAGCTGGATATATCCCTCTCTGCTCCGAAAGCACCACTGACTGATATTTTTAATCCTAATGTATCGCATTCTTTTTTAAGCTTTCTAATATCGATAATGTCCTTATCTTCGACAGCAATCTCCACCACATCATAACCGAAATCTTTGGCTTTATGTAGAATATCAAAATTTTCAGTCGAAAATGGTGAAACCCATACGAAAGTGCTTACTCCTATATTCATTGTATTTTTATAATTATAATTTATAATCCAAAAGTGGGTACTTCTACTCTTTTTCCGCCATTCATTGCCGACTCATGCGCACATATTCCTGCGCACGTATAGTTTGCGGCCAGCGCTGCATCGACAGCAGAATCTCTTTCTTCTACAATAGCTCCCACGAATTCTTGTACGAGGTGTGGGTGCGATCCTCCATGCCCGGCTCCTTGTAAGAAGGAAACATGATTAGGATCATCAATCCTTTCTCTCTTCGTAAAGTCAGCAATTTCTGGAATCAACAGCTCGTCTGTATCCGGCACATCAATGCGGACAGCATTCTCTCCACCATCAAACACTACATGGTGCTCATCCTGAAGCTGTTCCCATTCGAAAGACATTTTGTCCCCATATACATCATAGCTCTCACGGTATTGACGCACCACATCAAACAAGGAACGGGTTGCCTCAGCGGCTACATCTGTTCCTTTTAATTTAAATGTAGCAGTCTCTACGGCAAAAGGTGAATTATAACGCTTGGCTAAGTCATCGCTCAAGCGCCCAGAACCATGGCATACAACAGACTCGGCTACAGTATTGTTAATACGTAATAATGGAGATATAGCATGTGTACCGTTTAACATCGGTGGGTATCCTTTCCAATAGTCTGCCCATCCATCCATGCTCATATCCTGCATATGGGAGCCTCTTACAAATTGTATCCTTCCTAATTTACCTGTTTCGGCCAGATTTAACCCATATAAAAACTCTCTTGTATAAAGAGCAGTCTCCATCATCATGTACACCTTCCCTGTTCTGCGTTTCGCTTCGACAATAGCTTCACAATCCTCTACCGTCATCGCCATCGGTATAGTACAAGCCGTATGTTTATTTGCATTTAATGAGGCTAAAGTCATTTTTGCATGCTCAGGAACAGGCGTAACTACGTGAATCGCATCTACATCCTCCCTTTTTACTACTTCCTCGAAGTCTGTAAAAATCAAATCATCATCCAAATTATGCTTTGATTTTAATTCTTTGAGAGTTTCCGGATTACGGGTACAGATCCCTACGGCTTTAATATTTGGGTGCTTTTGATAAATTGAGATGAATTCTTTCCCAAAACCCATTCCCACAATAACAACAGTGATTTTTTTCATTTTAATTATTTAATTATTTATATTTTACTTGTTCAAAGTCCATTTTACTGCGTTGACAACCAACTTCTTATAATCAGCATCCAGATGACTGTTTTCATCATGTCCCAGAGTAATTCCTACAATTTTTGACTTAGGGTGCTTTACCGTAAAGACAACCGGATATACTTCGTCAGTCTCTAAAGATTCTCCGATCACAAGTACTTCCACACCTTCAGAGTCAGGGCCGGGCGCATACCTATACAGTTCGTCTTTAAAAGAAAACTGCGGAGAAACCCCTTCTGTAATCGGATGACCGGAGTTCACGACTCTGTTTTTGAACTCTTGAAAATCTTCGTGACTGGAGCTGCCTCCTCCTACAAACAACCGGTTATACAGAGGCCAATCTTCCCAGTTATACCATAAGGCAGCATGCAGAAGTACCAAAGGTTTCCCCTTGGACACAAACTTTTCAATGGCTTGCTGTGACGCCTTTGGAATAGGCTGATTATTTGACAGCACGAGTAAATCAACGTTTTTTAAATAATGCTGAATAGAGTCGGTATTGTCTGTATAGATGGCAGACATTCCTTCGAGAGCATTCAAAAGGTTAAGATCCGCCTCTTTATACCATTTATCATAGTCGTGGGACGATCCTCCGCCTACTATTAATATTCTTTTTACTTTATTATTAGCAACTGAAGATACCTCTGTTGCCATCGAGTTCAAACTAAATCCAATTAAACTGAAAAGTAACCCGATAATGAAAAATTTTCCTGATCTTTTGTATGTTTTCATATCTCTTAATTTTTAATTTATTCAACGACTTTCATTATTCCGTTCATTCCTCTCCAATGACCAGGGAATGTACAAACGAAAGGGTAGTTTCCGGCTTTGTCCGGCACAGTAAAGTTTATGGTAGCATTTTCACCGGGATTAATTAATGGCGTGTGAAAAAGAACTTCATCCAACTCTGGGATATATTCTTTTTCAGCTGCATCATTCGCCCGTAGCATTTTATCTGCTGCTTCTCCTACGATTTCTAAAGTTCCCGGTTCAATTATCAACAGGTTGTGCGGCATCCCGTCCGGATTTTCAAAAGTCAGAGAAATTTCAGAGCCAGCTTTTACAGTAAATTCTTTTTTATCGTATTGTAATAAATCTTTAACCGCCTTAATAACGATAGATTCACCTGATCCGCTCGCTTCGGTCTCTGCGTCCTCTTCAGTATCTGCTTCAGCTTTGTTTTCCAAGTTTTTAGCGGATACTAACAGAATATCTATCCCATCAACATTTCCGGTAAACTCATGTTCCCCACCGTATCTGGTGAATCTGTTTTTTCTGTCCAAATCATGTCCTGATCGTAAGTATAAATCTAAAGGTTCCTGGAAAACATCCGCTTCCTGTTCGGTCCCGATCAATTTTCCATTGACGGATA
>JAJYRG010000147.1 GCA_021794195.1 Bacteroidota bacterium | reverse complement strand
AATATGGACCGGCTGTGGAAGCGATCAATGCATACTTTGATAAATTTCCGAAACCCATACAGGAAAAACACGCCCGATATATCCGAGGGGTAAGTTTGTACCGTACCGGGCACCCGAAAGAAGCACTACACGACCTGAACATTATCCTGAACGACTGGACGAGCGAATACACAGAGAACACCTTGCTGACGGCGGCTGCGTTATACATGGACTTGGAAGAATACAACGAGGCGATCGTGCATCTTAAAAAGCTAGAACTTACTTCAGAAGATAAAGAGAACTATAGTTTTGCGGTAACTAACCTGATGGACTGTTATTTCGAAATCGGTGACTCCGATCAAGTGGCGAAGTATGCGCAGTTGATAAAGAATTCCGATCGGTCATCCGAGGAAGATATCGCCAAAGCGCACTTGTACAGTGCGCGGGCTCTGCTAAAGGAAGAAAACATGACATCTGCCATGAAAGAGCTGGATCTGGCAGCACTGAAGAGCCAAACGGCAGTCGGCGCAGAGGCACGGTATCGCATGGGGCAACTACAGTATGAAAACAAGCAATATGACAAGGCCCAGGAAACAGCATTTGATGTAGTCAACAATATGGGAGCACATGATTACTGGGTGGCCAAGAGTTTCCTCCTGCTTGCAGACACCTATTCTGCCAAAGGTAATAAACTTCAGGCGAAGAGTACGTTGGAAAGTGTGATAGAAAATTATGAAGAAGATGATGATGTCATTCCTTCCGCAAAAGAACGCTTACAGAAAATGAACATGGAATAACAAGATTTTTTTAGTTATAGTCGTGTAAATCCATACGCGTATTTGTCCCTTGGGTTGCCGTTATCGTCCCGATGATGGAAAACTCATCTCGTTAATTTTCTCAACGTCTTTTTTGAAGAGGGAGAAAGTCATCCGTGATCTGCAATACCAACCGACAGAGCACAACAACATGCAGGATTACAAAATCAAGCTTATTTCTCCTACAGTACAAACTCAACTTATCCGCTTAGTATGTTTTTTTAAATTTTGAAAACGCTACGCAAAAGATAATAAATTATTTAGGATGCCTTTTTTTAATTCAAAATTGTATAACTTCCCTCACAAATTTTTAATAGTGAAAAAAGAAATAGCAGAAACAAAATCACAGATGACGCAATTAAAATTTGCAAAGCCTTTTTTAAAGTGGGCAGGCGGGAAAACTCAGCTAATCAATGATATCAAAAACACACTGCCTCAAGATTTAGAAGTAAAAAACTTTACGTACATCGAACCTTTTGTAGGCAGTGGAGCCATACTGTTTTGGATGGTAAATAATTTCCCTTCTTTAAAAAAAGCGATCATTAATGATATAAACAAAGATTTGATCAATACTTATAAAGTTATCGCAAACGACCCTCATAATCTAATCGCTCTTCTTACTATCTTTCAAACCGAATTTCATGCCTTAGAAGAAAATCCGGCAGAAAAAAAAGAATATTATTACAAAAAAAGAACTTGCTATAATCACAGAAAAGAAAAAGAAGTCGTACAAGCGGCTTTGTTTATTTTCTTAAATAAAACCTGTTTTAACGGCTTATACAGAGTAAATAGAAAAAATGAATTTAATGTACCTATAGGAAGTTATAAAAAACCTAAAATTTGTGATGAAAAAAATATTTTGGCCGTTCACAAAGTCTTACAAAAGGTAGAAATATTGTCCGGCGATTACAGAGAAACTCTACAATATGCCGATGAAAACTCATTCTTTTATTTTGATCCACCTTATAAGCCTTTAAATAGTACTTCTAATTTCAACACTTATACAAAAGAAGAGTTTGGCAATGAAGAACAAATAAGACTGCGCGACTTTTGCAGAAATTTAGATCAAAAAAGGTATCGTTGGATGTTGAGTAATTCAGATGTCAAAGAAGCTGATCTAAAAGATAGTTTCTTTGATGAACTCTATGCTGATTACTTTATAAAAAGAGTGCAGGCTAAAAGAAGTATTAATGCTAATCCTCATAAAAGAGGAAAGCTAAACGAGCTGTTGATTACAAATTACTAACCCCATAACACAAACTGTTTTTCACTTGTGTTAATGAAATTCTATGACTTTTTTATAAATCATTTTCCATTCAAAATAAACCTCTTATCTATTCGTTAAATACCTATTTCCCTCATGATGCGATCTAACTCTCTCCATTTCCTATGACGGCTGAAGTTTGCAGCAACTTCCGGTTTAAGGTTTTGAACGAGAATTTGATAGACTCCCAAGTGTTTAATTCTCTTTTTTAGGATTGTGCATTTTTTATTTTCTTCGGCAATCATACCTGCATAAAGTACAGTAAAACATTGTTCGGCGAGAACACGATCCTCCTCTTCATAACCTTCGATAAGTTCATTAATTATTTCAATCACACGCTGATCGATGGTATTCCCGGTAGCTTCATATATTTTCATAAAATCCTTATAGATTTTATGGTTCATATACTTATAGTTAAGATTCTGTAAATCAGAAAAATAATCCACATCAAAAGGAGCTCTTCGTGTACCATTTTTTTCGACAATATAAACACACCAGTCGTCAAAATTTCCTTTATCGAATATAACTTTTCGATTATTTTTCAGTTTTTTAACGATCTTCATTTAAAAAGCGGACAATTTTCTAAATTTATATTGAATTGTTTTAAGTGAAACTATGGTAATAGGAAAGATTAAAAACCAGTATTTTATCCTGCTTAAATTTCTTCTAACCTATATCCTACTTTACCAACAGCCCTGATAAGTCTCTGTTTATCCAGGTTTTCAGCTTCTATAGTCAATAACTTATCAGCACTTTTTAAGTCCACATCCCAATTCGAAATCTGTGGATTTTCATCCAAAACAGGTTTAGCTTTATCCACACACCCTGAACATTTAAAGTTAGTTTTAAATTTTATTTTACGCATATTACCTCCTTTAATAAAAATAGACACTTTGCTCGTTTACAGATGAATACACATTTTCATCTATTCTAAAAATTGAGATATATCTTGAAGTAGATCTTCTATATCCTCTATCCCTACGGATAGGCGTACAAGATTCTCAGAAATACCTGCTTTTTCTTTTTCGGCATCAGACAGAGAGACGTGCGTCATCGAAGATGAATGGTTTATCAAAGATTCTACTCCTCCTAACGATTCTGCTAAGGTAAATATTTTCAGCTTCTCTATTTTACGAAACACTGTCTCTTTATCGGCATCCT
>JAJYRG010000146.1 GCA_021794195.1 Bacteroidota bacterium | reverse complement strand
ATTGCCGGGGATATTTCTTTGGATTATCAATTGTCTAAAGACGGTAGGTATTTTGCCCGGGTTTACCGCAAAAATCAATATCAAGCTACTCTTCAAGGACAATTTGTGGAAACAGGGATTGGTTTTATCATCAACATGGACTACAATCACTTTAAAGAGCTTTTCATGAGTTCAAGAGCACTCCAAAACTATTATAATACCGATAGCAGAAGCTTTAGAAGGCGCTTTGATGTAGAAAGAATGGAAACCGATTCTGTGTATCGCGATAGTGTTCGAAAAGTGTTAAGAGACAGCCTGAGGAATAATCCAAGGTACCAGAGGCGTATGAAACGACAAAAAGAAAAAGAAAAATCAGAAATTGACGCTTCTGATAAAGATTCAACGAAGAGCAAAGACAAAAATGAACAGCAAAAACTATCTTCCATCACTAAAAACATCCGAAACGAAGAAGACTATACTTTCCAACATGAAAATTAAAAGAAAAATACATCTATATATAGGTTTTTTCCTTATACCTTTTTGGATTGTCAGCTGTAACACCACTAAGTATTTGACTGATGAACAGGTTTTGTATGATGGAGGTGATGTTGAATTGCACATGACAGATTCTATTCCCAAAAACAGAAAAGATTTATTTGAAGAGTATTTAGAAAACCTGTTGAGACCCGAACCCAATAGTAAGCTCTTCGGATGGCGTTACAAAATGAGCATGTATTATTGGGGAGGTGGACAGGATAGCAGTAAAAATTTCGTAAAACGGTTTTTCAAAAAGAAGGGGGAAGAACCCGTTTTAATGAGCGATGTAAATAGAGATTATAATGAAAATCTATTAAGAAACCGTTTAGAAAACTTCGGATTCTTTAATGCTGAAGTATCTTCCGATACGACTATCCAGGGTAAGTTAGGACGCATACACTATGTAGCAAACCCAGGCAAAGTGTACCGTATTCACAATTACAGTTTAAATATTGACTCCACAACCCAATTGGGTAAGGATATACAATCCACCCAAAAAAACACCCTATTGGAAAAAGGAAGAAACTATAACCTGGAGACTATTATCAATGAGCGCGAACGTATTGATGACGATCTTAAAATGAAGGGTTATTATTTTTTCCATCCGGATAACATACTCATGGAAGTAGATAGTACGAATGGCGATCATCAGGTAGATATGTACCTTACCTTAAAAAAAGAAACCCCTAAAAAAGCAAAAGAGCCTCAAAGAATAGGGAATATATACATATACCCTAACTATACAGTGGACGAACAAGGATACAGACAAAACCGAAGCCGCAATCTGGAATTGTTTGAAGACAATTATTATGTAATTGATCCCAAAAATACGTTTAGAAAAAAGGTCATTACCAATCATATATTTTTCAAACGTGGAGATTTGTATAATCGTGCAATACACAACCAAACTATCAATCACTTGGTAAGGTTAAATGCATTTAAGTTTGTAAAAAACAACTTTGTAGAATCTCCTGACTCAAGTAATACTTTAGATGTATATTATTACCTTACTCCTTTAGATAAAAAATCCATACGCTTTGAGCTTTTAGGAAAAACAGCTACTATTTATAATGGTTCGGAAGTTAACGTAAATTGGCGGCTGAATAATGCATTTAAAGGCGCTGAACAATTAAGCTTGAATGTTTTTGGAGGGTTCGAAACACAGACCGGCGGAGGCGTTAACCTCAATTCCAGTTATTACCGCTATGGTGCGGATGCCACCATTACCTGGCCGCGCTTGCTCGTCCCCTTTAAATGGACCTCTACACAAAATTATATCCCAAACACATTTGCGAAAGTAGGTTTCGAATTTCTTAACCGTAGGGCTGCTTATACCCTTAACTCTATTAATTTAGACTATGGATATACATGGAGAGAAAGTGCCCTTAAAGAGCACAAACTTTCTGTTGCCGAAATCATATACGTGCAACCCCGGAATATATCAGATGATTACCGTGCCCAAATGGATACCATTCCGGTTTTAAAACATATGGTAGAACCTCAGTTTTCTTTCGGGCCCAATTACACTTTTACATTTACAAACACCTCTTTAAATGATTTAAAAAACAGGTTTTATTTCCGGGGAAACTTTAACACTTCAGGAAATGTATTAGGCCTATTGCAAGGAACAAATTATCAAGCGGGAAAAACAAAAAAAATATTTGATGCTGTTTATTCTCAGTTTATTAAAATGGAAGCTGATTTCCGGCACTATCTCCGTTTAGGAAGAAATAAGGAATTAGCCTCCCGCTTTATGGTCGGTTTAAGTCATTCATACGGAAACTCCAGTTCTCTTCCTTATCTAAAACAATTTTATTCAGGAGGACCAAATGGACTGCGTTCTTTTAGAGCGAGAGCGGTAGGGCCCGGTTCTACCCCATTAAATCAATATGGAGAAAATCAATTTTTTGCCGATCAAACAGGTGATTTTAAATTGGAAATGAATACAGAATACAGAGCGAAGATAGCTGGTTTCGTAGATTGGGCGGCCTTCATCGATGCCGGAAACGTATGGCTACAACACAAAGATCCCGACAACCCCGGAGGTGAGTTAAGTAAGGATTTTTATAAGGAAATTGCCGTTGGCGGAGGTTTAGGATTACGCTTTGATTTCACTTTTTTAATTTTGCGGACTGACATCGCCATTCCTTTCCGGCTTCCTTACCGACCTGAAAATAAAAGGTGGGTTTTTAATGAAATTGATTTTGGAAACTCGCAATGGAGAAGAGATAATATCGTTTTTAATTTAGCAATAGGCTATCCCTTCTAAAAAGTACATTATCATAATAGGACAGCACGGCACTGAAGTATTAAAGTAAGCTCCCTATTTCAACAACACAACTGTTAATTTTTGTTAAATCAAAAACCTTTTATACAGAAAAATAAATATAAAGCTATTTTAAATGTGTGTAAATCACGCGTAAAAAACATTCTTTTATTTCTTTACTAATTAATCCGTCAGTATAACAAGATTTGAGTTCTCATAAACCGTTTTTTTTCATTAGGTTTGCATTTAAATTTCACTCTTAAAGTTTTTATTTTAAATGGGCTTATTCAACTGGTTCACAAAAGAAATCGCAATAGATTTAGGCACTGCAAACACCTTAATAATATACAATGACAAGGTGGTAGTCGATGAACCTTCCATTGTAGCTTTTGATCGGACGACAAACAAAGTGCTCGCCATAGGTCGTGAAGCCATGCAGATGGAAGGTAAAACGCATGGGAACATCAAGACTGTGCGACCT
>JAJYRG010000061.1 GCA_021794195.1 Bacteroidota bacterium | reverse complement strand
TCCGGCCCAGAAAGAGTATAAATATAGGGTTATTTTCAATGTTTTTTTTAAGTAGGCATTTACCAGACTCATCAAACAGAAATTGCAGAGCATCTTATACATTTATAAGACTTATATATGCGTTTTCTGTTTTTTAAACACCCAATACTTTTGCATAGGATAATTAAAACCCAAAGAAACAAACAGCTCAATTAAAAGTCGGGAAATCCTATAATCTATTGCTCTGAATTCTGTCACTAAATAAGTCCCCCCAGATTTAAAAAACACACTCCCCAAAACCACAATAATAAATTTGCTTATTTGTTTTCCTAAAGGTGCTTTTGCCTCAAAAGTCCAATATTTATTAATTGAAAAATTAACTACAGCACCTAACACACCGCTAATGACAATAGATATTGTGTAATGAATCCCAAAAAGCTCAGTGCAGATGATCATAATCAGATAATCCGTAACCCCTCCGATGAAGGCAGACATCTGGGCTTTTAGAAACACTATAAGTGAGCTCATCCCCCTAAAATATGATTAGACTTTTATTTTCTTTGTTCTCTTTCTAGTTTATCTCTTTCATCTCCCAAAACCAAAAGTTTTTTTGTATCCGCAATATTGATGATAAAAAGAATCAATACTATTGCTATCACCAAATAATGAATACTCCCTGGAAAAACTATTTCCAACACCATGATTAAAGCGATTATCACTCTGATTTCGGTGGGGCCTACTAAACCGGCATCAATAACGTAAGTATCGGTAATTTTATACCTCAGCTGAGCAATGATCATACTCCATGCATAGAGAATCACCAAAAAATAACCGGCAAGGATAAACGCTCCTTCTGCGTACAGAATATACCCC
The DNA here is from genome assembly GCA_021794195.1 of Bacteroidota bacterium. GTDB lineage: Bacteria > Bacteroidota > Bacteroidia > Sphingobacteriales > Sphingobacteriaceae > Sphingobacterium. The sequence goes on along the minus strand of JAJYRG010000061.1, from coordinate 17,179 downwards.
AGACCTATAAGTACGGTGCTGAGCCAATCCATTATAATATCCAATGAAAAACCGTACCATTTCCGAGGTTGCTGGCGATAATAAGCTATTCGTCCATCTAAAGAATCTCCTACCCAATTAATGAAAAATCCCAACAGCCCAAGCGACAAATAAAAAATAGAGATATATTTAGCCAATAAAAAAGCTAACAACACAAGGACAGAACCAAAAGTGCCGATGGCCGTTAACCCATCAGGGGAAATCCATTTTGGTATGCGCGAAACCAAATACGTGAGAAAGCGCTGTTCAGGATAACGCAGCAGGTTTGTACGTTTTCTATCTTTAAATAGTTTTTTATTTATTTTTTCTTCCCTCATGCTCTATTTTCTATTATAACCAATTATTTTCTTTGTACCATCTCAAGGTTTTTTTCAAGCCCTTGTCAAGGTCATACTTAGGCTTATATGCCAATTCCTCTACAGCTGAAGTTATATCGCAGGCCCAGCTCTCAGCTGTCAACTCTTGAATACGCTCTGGGTATAGAATAGGTGTTTTATCAGATTTCCTATACACTATTTGCATGAGCTCTGCTGCTGCTCTTACAATCCCTACAGGAATGTGAACACGCAGTAACTTTTTATTAAAAACACCTTTGTATATCTCAGCCATATCATAGCGAAGGTACACTTTTCCATCTGTTATATTGTAGCATTTAATGCCCGGATCCGCAGGGCTGCAGGCGGACAACAGTGCATCTACCAAATCCGCTACATATACAAAAGACAACTTTTGAGGCTTTCGCCCAATATATGGATCGAAGCCCTTATTCATAGTCTTAAACACCATAAATATATCTCTTTCTTCAGGGCCATATACTGCTGTAGGTCGAACAATCGTGATCGGATATTTATTATATTTATTATACAATATCTGCTCGGATATTTTTTTACTTCGCCCATACATGGTAATAGGATGATAAGGCGTTTTTTCTGTTATGGGAAGATCTGCAAACTTAACAGGTCCTATAGCCGCCAGACTACTTACATAAACAAATCGAATGAGATTCGGGCAACTTTCAAACGCAGCTTCAACAAGTGTTAAGGTAAACTCTACGTTAACTTTCTGCATCTGCTCTTCAGTTTTCGCCGTAGTCAATGCCGCCGCATGAATAATATAATTGTATTGTTCTTTTCTTAAAAGCCCTTTCAGGTTTTCCGGAGCTTCATAATCGAGGTACTTAAAGGCATCAATATATTCTTTAATTGGCTGTAAATTGCTCGTTTTCCGAACTGCAGCATGCACTTCAAAACCATTTTTCTGAGCTTCTTTAACCAGGTGTTTCCCTACAAAACCACTCGCACCTGTTATCAGCACTTTTTGTTTCATATTTCTTTCTCGTAGAGACGATAACGCTTATAAAAATCTGCATTTATCTGTTCTATCGCATGATTCATTAAGTAATTGTCGTCCAACATCCATGAACACTCTGCTCTTTCTATCCCCGAGGGAATAGCATTTTTAATAATCCGTCCGTACAAACAGGCTTCTATCCCTAACTTTCTATACTTTTCTAAGACCCCGAGCATCAATACACGAATTGATTTAACCTTTTTTAAGCCGAAAAGCAATTTAAATATTCCGGTTGGAAAAAGCCGGCCCTTCTTGATATTGATTAAAATTTCGTTAATGTTCGGAATTCCCAATGCAAAACCAATAACCTCCCCATCTTTTTCAGCCAATATAGCATATTTGGGATCCAAGATCATTTTCATTTCTTTAGTAGCGTAAGCAAACTCTGCATCTGTCATGGGTACAAAACCCAGATTCTCATCCCAAGCTTTGTTATATACCTGTTTTACACTTTCCGCATCTCTCTTAAAATTCTTTAAATCTATTTGGCGAAGCGTAATATTGGAACGTTTTAACCGGGTTTCCAGTCTTTCTAAAAGCTGAACAGAACGCATGCTCGCTTTATCTTTACGAACAATATAAGCTCTCAAATCTGTCATTTTATGTAAGCCGTACCCTTCAATCAGAGAAGAATAATAAGGTGGGTTGTAAGGCATCATGACCATGGGTGGCAAATCAAAACCATCCACGAGCAAGCCACAGGAGTCATTTGTCGTCAAATTGATGGGTCCCACCATCTTTTCCGCACCTTTCCCTTTGCACCATTCAAACGCTGAATCCAAAAGAGCATTTGCTGCCTCCTGATCATCTTCACTATCAAAAAAACCAAAATGCCCTTCTTTGGTATGATTAAATTTATTATTATTGGTATTCCAGAATGCAGCAATCCTTCCTACAATTTCTCCCTTCTTATAGGCTAAAAACAATTGTCCGGAGGAATGTTCATAGAAAGGGTGTTTTCCCGGTGTCAATAATTCCTTTTGTCCCGAATATAATTCCGGTACATAATTTGGATCATTTTTAAAAAGATGGTGAGGAAAATCTATAAACCGTTTTTTTTGTGCGCTTGTCTCGACTCTGATTACCTCAACCATGATATATTAATTAGTATAAGAATCTACTTCTAACTCTTGAAAGACTTTGCTCATCTTTTCAACAGCTTCTTCTATTTGTGCAAACGTATGCGTCGACATCAACGAAAAACGAATCAAAGAATCTTTCGCCGGCACTGCTGGTGCAACTACCGGGTTGACAAAAATCCCTCTATCCTGAAGCATCTTTGTGACATAATATGTTTTATCGTTGTCACGAACAAAAATAGGCAATATCGGGCTCTCCGTTTTTCCTAAATCAAACCCTTGATCGATAAGTAATTTCTTTGCGTATTTTGTATTCTTCCACAACTTTTCTATATGTTCAGGTTCGCTTTGAATAATTTCTAATGCCTTTAGCGTAGAAGCTACAGATGCCGGCGTCATACTTGCACTAAACATTAAAGCACGGGCTTTATGCTTCAGGTATTCGATAGTATCTTTGTCGGCAGCAATAAACCCACCTAAAGAAGCCAAAGATTTACTAAATGTACCCATGATAAGGTCTACATCTTTCGTCAGTCCAAAATGATTGGCAGTGCCTGCACCCTTTTCGCCAATAACCCCTAAACTATGTGCATCATCTACCATCACTATAGCATCAAATTCATTAGCTATTTCTACCATTTCCGGAAGTTTCACTATGTCCCCTTCCATACTGAATATTCCATCAGTAGCAATAAGCTTCATACTGTCTTCAGGCAATCTGGAAAGTTTCATTCTCAAATCTTCCATATTGTTGTGTCCGTACTTGATCACTTTAGAGAAAGAAAGACGACTTCCGTCGATAAGAGAGGCATGATTCATATCATCTAACAATATGTAGTCATTTCTTCCGGTGAGGCTGGATAAAGGTCCTAAATTTGCTTGAAAACCCGTACTAAACAAAATAGCTGCTTCCATTTCCACATAAGCAGCTAGCTCTTCTTCTAACTCTAAATGAATATCTAAAGTACCGTTTAAAAATCTTGATCCCGCACAACCTGTCCCATATTTATATAACGCTTCCGCCGAAGCTTCTATGATTCGGGGATCCGTTGTCAGACCCAAATATGAATTTGAACCAAACATCAGTACCTTTTTCCCGTTTATTATTACTTCAGTATCTTGTTTGGATTCTATGGGTCGAAAATATGCATATAAGTCTTTCGACTTAATAGCCTTCAATTCTTCGGAAATAAACTTGGAAGTCCTTTCACTTAGTTTTCCTTTACTCATGTGGTAAATATTCAAAAAATAACAATACTTTACTCTTGACCTTTCAAACAGTAAAAATCAAAGTGCCAAACACTATGAAAACTACATTACAACTTATAAAGAAACTGTAATTTCAAATTTTGATACGCAAACATACAAAACTTTTTAGAACGTTTTTATTTGTTCGTTATTTAAATATCTTATTTTTAATCGGAAAAACCATAGTTTTTTAGTCCGAAAAATGTATTCCGGCTATTTTAATCGCATATAAAACCCTAACTTTGTTGGTCTGGATACGGGTTCGCGACTTAATTAAAAAATAAAAATGACAATTTCAAAAACAGTTAATATAAAAAACAAAAGAGCTACTTTCGAATACCACATTTTGGATAAGTTTGTGGCAGGAATGAAACTGTTGGGCACCGAAATAAAATCAATCAGACAGTCCAAAGTAAATATTAACGACAGCTTTTGCTCATTTTTCAGCGATGAGTTATACATCCGTAACATGCATATAGCAGAATATTCTTTTGGCTCTTTCTACAATCACGAAGCCAAAAGAGACAGAAAACTCTTGCTTACAAAAAAAGAACTAAGAAGGCTAAAAGCAAAAATGGAACAAAAAGGGCACACTATTGTTCCTTTGCGCTTATTTATTAACGATCGGGGTCTGGCAAAAATAGAGATTGCTTTAGCCCAGGGTAAAAAAGATTACGATAAACGTGAAAGTATCAAAGAAAAGGATACCAAACGAGAGTTGGACAGGGCCCTGAAAAACTTTTAAACTTAGTTTTTCAAACCTTCAAGTACAGGCATCGGTTTTTTGTTATCATCGAGAGCCACATAGGTAAATTTCCCTTCCATAGCGAGTTCACGGCCTTCTTCGTACATACGCTCTAAAAACACTTCCACCTTCACTTTTATACTGGTCCGTCCAACACTTTCCACTTTTGCGATTGCCTCAATTATACTCCCGGCAGGTATCGCTTTGGAAAAATCTATACGATCAGTTGAAACCGTCACAAGAGGCTTTCTACAGAATCTCGTCGCTGCCATGAACCCGACTTCATCCATTATCGACATAGCCTTTCCTCCAAATAAAGTATTGTGATGGTTCGTTAAGAAAGGAAAAACTGTAGTACAAACCCGGGTGACCGACTGGTCAATACGTTGATCAATATTCATTGCTTTATTTATTAATAGTAACACCAATATTCTCCAACAACATAGATGCATTAAAAACAGTGCACTCTCCTTTTTTTAATTTATAATCAAAATGCATATCGTTACCCTGTACTTGAATATCAAAATGATAATTCCGGACTTTACCCTGTGTTTCTGCTTCTAAGGACGACAGCTTAAGATCATGCGTAGCAACCAGCCCGTTACCCTCAAAACTTAACAGTTTTTTTATCACAGCTTCTGAGCCCAGGTATTTATCTACAGAATTAGTTCCCCTAAACATTTCGTCAATGAGAAAAAATGAATTTTCTTCATATTGTACTTGCTTTAAGATAAACTTCATCCTATCTAATTCAGCTTTGAAAGTCGAAGTACTTTCGTGTAGAGAATCCTTGATACGCATGTAAGTAACTATCTGAAAAATAGGTGTTTTAAATGATTTTGCATTAACAACAGCTCCACTATACGCCAAAATCGCATTAATACCAATAGTTCTTAAAAATGTACTTTTTCCAGCCATATTGGATCCGGTAATCAGTCCTACATCAAAACCTGCCATCGAAAAGTCATTGCCCACACTTTTTTGAAGATCCAATAATGGATGGTGTACATCTTCCACGTCCAAATGGTTGTCTTTAAAATCTGGATACAGCTCCGGTGTAATCCATTGTGGGTAATTTCTATTCAAAGTGGATAAGCTAAGCAAAGCCTCCATTTCAGAGACCACCTCTATCCCATCAAAAACTACTGATTCCGAAACTTCAATCCACTGTTTGATAGACAACACACACTTGTAATCCCATAGCAGTAACATATTTAACACCGAGCCTACTATCAGATTATTACGGGTATCCAATCTATTTACAAGCACCCCTAATTTAGCTAAAGCTTCAGAAATCTTCGGCAGATCTTCTTCCCTTCTCAGCTTACTTTTCAATCGGACTAACAGATCGGATTGAAAACGCGCATTTTCCATCTTTTCCAATACTTGCGAATAAGATTTAAGTAATTTCCCTGCCTTATCTATATTATTCGAAAAGCGGGATATCTTATTTGCAGAAACAGAAGTTATACCCAAATGAAAAATGCACAGTGTTAAAAACATTCCTGCCAATGGGGTATAGATTAAACTACCCACTGCTATAACTCCCATCATCCATGGTGCTAAACGAACATAAGTTTTTAAAATATCAGACGCTATTTTTTGCTTTCCAGCTTTAAAATACCCAGCTAAAAACAAACGTATGTCTTTTTTCTCACCTAGATTAGGGAATAGAAAAGTTTGAAAATCCTGGCTCCATTCTGTATTATCTGCCAATTCTTTAACAGCTTGTTGTCTTTCTAAAATTAAATTCCTCGCTTGTTTTTCAGATAACCATGAAGCTAAAATTTTATTTCCCCCTTTTGTTGCACACCGATTTATAAAGGCAAACAATGAAAATTCTCCAAAAACATCTAAATCCGAGGTATAAGGATGATCAGGGTTTTCAAAGGTTTTACCATTTTCATAGATATTCTCAAATTTATTCTCAAGATTTTTAAATTCATTCTTATTAATCGTCAAAAAATCCTGCTTTTTAGCTTTAATCTTTTCCAGTTTGCTCTGTCGGGCTACTAAAAATAAAAACACAATTATACTGACAAGTATAATACTCAGTACCAGCCCTATACTTTCCAACGAAAAGCTTTTAAAAATCAAAAAACCACCTATTCCGATTGTCAACAGTCTCCAAATACTGTTGCTGTTGATCGATTTTTGAATCTTCTTTACTTCTGCCTCTGTGGCTTTTATATTTCCTATGTAAAAGTCTTTCATTCTGGCTTTTTTATTTCTCTACCAAGCTTGATCACCTACCAAAGGCACAAAGCGAAAAGAGTCTAATTCATACCTCTCAAATTCATTTTCACCTACCCGCAATACAGTGACCATTTTTTGGGAATCTTCATCCCCCACTGGAATCACTAACAGCCCTCCCAATTTCAATTGCTGCAACATGATTTCAGGTACCAACGGAGCACCCGCAGTCACTAGTATTTTATCATACGGCGCATACTCTTCCAAACCTTTCGATCCGTCTCCCAGAAAAAAATGGGGACGATATCCCATATAAGGCAATATCTGAATAGTACGGTTATACAAGCTTTCTTGGCGTTCTATAGTATAAACCTCAGCTCCTAATTCCATTAATATACATGCCTGATAGCCTGAACCCGTCCCTATCTCTAAGACTTTATCTCCTTTTTTTATATGTAAAAGTTCAGTTTGATAAGCTACTGTATAGGGTTGAGAAATGGTCTGTCCTTCCCCAATAGGGAAGGCTATATCTTTATATGCATGTTTCCAAAAAGTTTCGTCAAAGAAAAAATGTCGGGGCACTTTACCTATTGCTCTTAATACCGCTTTATCTTCGATGCCTCTTTTTTTTAATACACTGACAAGCTTTTTCCTTGCGCCTTGCTCCCTATAATTATCAATAAACTTATATGCCATTTCGATTCAAAATTAATACAGATAAATCACATTATGGCAATAATAACTCACATTATTCACCAAAACGCATGCTTACTGAGAGTATCCGTTTGATTTACAAATTTATAAAAGAACCTATAAAGAGTTTAAACCTATGCCATCAATGATTTGGTTAATCTCTCCCTTCATGTATTAAAGGGGTAGGTTTCTCCCGTTTTTACAAAGGGTCCACATCTATATATACCCTGACCCCTTTATGCTTTTTATCAGCTTGAAAATACAGTAACGTGTCTTTAAGCATTTCTTTGACTTTTTTGATACTGATACCGGTTCTTTCTATTTTTAACGTGATGACTTGGAGGTAATTTTTACGCACCCTACTGACTAATGGGGGCTCCGGCCCCAGCACCCGATCTTTTAGGTACTCCTTAATTTGTGTGGCCAAAGCATGAGCTGAACTTTCACAATGATATATATCTGTATGCCTTACCTCTAACCGTATAAGCCGATAAAAGGGTGGATAATGGAAATTTTTACGCTCTTTGATCTCGGCAGCGAACATATCTAGATATTTTTGTCCGAGGACTTGCTTTAAAACACGATGATCAGGAGAATAAGTTTGAATATAGACTTTCCCCGGGATATCCCTTCTTCCGGCTCTACCCGAAACTTGAGAAAACAATGAATACGCTCTTTCATAAGAGCGAAAATCCGGGAAATTAATAATAGAATCAGCATTAATAATACCTATAACACTTACTCTTCCAAAATCCAATCCCTTCGCCACCATTTGTGTACCTATAAGGATATCAATTTCATGGTCTTCAAAAGCATTAATAAGTTTATCAAACCCATATTTGCCACGGGTAGTGTCCAAGTCCAGCCGGGCAATCCTTGCATCCGGCATTAACAGCTCTAATTCTTCTTCTATCCTCTCCGTTCCATATCCCTTACTTTGGATGGAGGGCGAACCACACGCAGTACATAGTTGTGGAGAGGAATCCGAATAACCACAATAATGGCAGTGCATTAAATTTGAGGTCTTATGGTAAGTCATAGCCACATCGCAGTTGACACATTTCACAACGTGTCCACAAGTTTTGCACTGTAAAAAAGTAGAGTGCCCCCGGCGATTTTGAAACAGGATAATTTGTTCTTTTTGCAGCAAAGCATTTTGTATTGCTTCCATTAACGGCGAACTAAAGTAAGAAAGCATCTGATCCTTACGGGTTTTTTCTTTGATATCCACTATTTCCAACTCAGGTGGTGCTGCTTCACCATATCTACTTTTAAGTTCTATTAAGCCATATTTTTTTGATTTTGCATTATAGTAACTTTCTATAGAAGGAGTCGCCGACCCTAAAAGTACTTTTGCGTCGAACATCTGAGCCAGATATATTGCTGAATCCCGCGCATGATACCTTGGAGAGGGTTCATATTGCTTATAACTCGATTCATGCTCTTCGTCCACAACAACAACACCCAAATTTTGAAAAGGTAGAAAAATAGCCGAGCGGGCACCTAAAATCACTTTACATTTTTTATTAAGCACTTTTTCCCATACCTCAACTCTTTCATTTTCATTAAAACGAGAATGATAAACGACCAATTGATCTCCAAAATAAATCTTTAATCTTTCTGTAATTTGGGAGGTAAGAGCAATTTCCGGCAGTAAATACAAAGCTGTTTTCCCCTGTCGGATAAAATGCTCAATCACTCTAATATACACCTGCGTTTTGCCCGAGGCGGTGACTCCATGCAATAAAGCCACTTTATCTTTTTCAAATATGGAAAAAGTTTCATCAAAAGCTTTTTTCTGTTCATCGTTTAATATAAAATTAGAAGAAATTAGCTTTTGATTTTTATCTAAGCGGGAAACCGCCTCTTCATATTCACGAAGTATCCCCTTATCCCCTAACGCTTTAATAATAGCCGAGCTCGCTTGAGCTGTTTCCATCAATTTTTTTCGACTTATTTTCGATTTTTTTCGAGCCAGATGGATATAAGCCAATAAAGTATCCTGTTGTTTCGGTGCGTTGTTCAAATCCTCTATAGCTTTTCGCTTTTCATCTTCTGTTTTTACGTTTGGGTGTAGTTCTATATATTTTTTTACCCGGGGTTTGAATTTTTTAGATACTTGTTCAGATATATGTATAAACCCTTTATCATAAAGTCCTCTTAATAAAGGAAAAACAGTTTTTTGGCCTAATAACTTAACCACATCCCCTATTTTAAGCTCTTCTGATACATCCAATGCTTCTACAATCATGTATTCTTTGTCGGTCAGTTCATCTCGATTTAGCTGTTCATTGCTGACAGCTGAAATTAAAGTTTCACTTTCCAATTTCAGAGCAGTAGGTAACCCCGCTTGCATGACTTCACCTATATGGCACATATAATAAGAAGACATCCAAGCCCAGAAATCAAGCTGTTTACCCGTAACAATAGGCTGATTATCAACAATATCTAATATATATTTTGCTTCATATAATTTAGGAACGTCACTCGAAATACGCTTCACGATCGCTGAATAAAGTTTTGATCGTCCGAATTGGACAATCACTCTGATTCCGATTTTTATACGTTCGTTCCACTGCACGGGAATACGATAAGTATAAGTTTTCGGGATAGCTATAGGAAGGATAACGTCAACAAAAAGAGTTTTTCGATCCGGCGAATTTTGCGATAAGAGCATGACACAAATTTACAAAATTTGTCTTTAAAATAGTAAGCGTATATTTCTGACTTAAGACATCCTGTACTTCACTGCTGCCCAAAATAAAGCTACCCAGCCCCCAATGAAGAAAACACCGCCCAATGGAGTAACAGGCCCTAACAATCTCGCATTTCCAATACCCATCAATTCCTTAGTGCTCAAAAGGTATAAAGAACCGGAAAACAACAGAATACCTATCAAAAAACAAATAAATGAAAACCGTATAGATGCATTTTTCGCTCGAGAAAAAGTAGATAAGAAAAGTAGTGCAAAAGTATGATAAAAGTGGTATTGATTAGCTGTTTTCCAAACTTCCAACTGGCTATCAGACACTTTACCCTCTAACCCATGCGCCCCAAAAGCCCCTAAAATCACGGCTAATATCCCTAAAAGAGAAGCTGTAATAATAATTCGCTTATTCATACTTTTTTAAATGTGACTCGATTAAAAAACATTTCCATAAACTCAAATATACGTTAAATTAGACTTCTTTATCAGATTATTTCTATAATACTTGTAAATTCACAGTTTAATTAACAGGTTTTAAAAAATGAGATATACAATAATAGGTGTCACAGCCCTCTTCGCGACAGTCGTCATTGCAGGAGTACTCTATTTTAAAAGCATCAACGAAGAAAATATTAAAGAAAATCAACCTCTGGAATATTTTCTTGATGATAGTTTTTTGATATCTTCTTTTTCAACCGATCAAAGCACGCAAAATCTTTTCAAAGATTACGCTATTTTTGAAGCCCTATTAGGAAAAAAAGAATGGGCTTTTTTGAAAAGTATGTACACCTATTTCGCAGAAAATAGTCAAATTCCATTCCCCGATGATAAGGATTTTTTCTTTTCTTTTCATGAGAGGAAAGAACATTTAGAAATAATTTCAGCCCTTTCATTAGAAAAAAAAATAGAACAAAAACAATTTGAGAACTTACGGAAAAAGATGAACCGTTCTTATCATATTGAAACCATAGACTCATTAAATTTTCTCAGCTATACAATAGGCGACTCTACCAACGACATGCATTATTATATAGGATATGCACATCCTATTCTTGCTCTTTCCTCTTCCTTGACCTTACTTGAAGAAACTCTTTCAAAAAAAAGCAAAAAACTATCAAATAAAGACATAGAATTCGCTATGGAACGGAAAAGGCGGAACTCACCTGTTAATTATATTTTCCCACATAAAAACATTCCTTTTATCGAATCCTTTGCAAGTGATAAAAGCAATAGTTTCCTCTCAAAACTATTGAGAGATTTTGATGGTATTTCCTCTTGGAGCCAAAATTATAAAAGTGATGCGCTCATTCTGGTTGGCGAGAGCAAAGTGAATGAACATAAAAGCTATCTGTCTTTATTTAAAAATCAACATAAAACAGAGCAGAATCTCAGCAAACATTTCCCTTATAACACTGCACTCTACTGGGAATTTTCGGTGAGCGATCGCGAGCAGTTTCAACAAGACCTAAAAAAACAACAAACGGAAAACGATGATTATAAGAATATTGAAAAAGAAAAGGAAGACTTTAAAAAGAAATACGGCACCGATATCTCCACTTATTTAGATCAATATTTGGGAAATAACTTCGCCATCGTCGAACAAAGCAACAAAGAATATTTAGGTTTCATTTCTTTAAAAAAAGCAGACCGAAAAATCATGGAGGCTCCGCTTTTTTCATCCCTAAAAGGAGACTCCATAAAACGATGGGTATATCCGTCATTTTTGAAAGCAGAATACGGAGATGTTTTCCAGGATTTTCCCCGGCCTTATGTTTTCCTAACAAAGGATGTATTAGTTCTTTCTAATCAATTAAACACACTCAAGGAATATATTTTATCGATAAAAAATAACCGCATGTTAAATGGTAGTCTTGCCTATAAAAACTTTGAGAAAATTCAAAGCAGGGAATCTAACATTACCTTTTTTGCCGATAGAGAAAATGCCAGCCGGATCATACGTAGTGATTTCAAAAACAATGTTGCAAAAACTATAATCGATAAAGAAAACTATGGATTTCACAACTTTTACTCTTGGTCCTTTCAATTGGCCGGCAAGAAAGATGGATTTTATTCTAATGTATATGGCATTTACAAAAATGAGAGTGCCTTAGGTTTGGAGGCAGAATGGGAGTACCCGCTCAAAAACAAAGCTATTACACCTCCATGGGTATTTGAGCATTCAGATACCAGTCAGTTTATATTTTTTCAAGAGCAAGATCATCGGGTACATGCCGTCTCACCTGCCGGCGAAAAAATATGGTCTGCTGTTTTTCATGGAAAAATTGTTGGCGAAGCTATACAAATGTCGGATCGAAGTATACTCGTCGTGACCGACAAAAATAGACTGTATCGATTTGATCCGGACGGGAAACCGTATCCTGGATTTTCGCTTCCTATTGCCAGAAAACCCACAATAGGAGTCAAACTTTTAAAAATCAACAATAAGGAGGTTATCGCTATTCCAGCAGAAGATAAACCTATGCTCTACTCTACAGGAGGTGATAAAATAAAGTCTTGGGAAAACATAAATTTAAACGGTCAGAAAATCCAAAGCTTACTTTCTATCAATTCACAATTAGCAATAGGCACTCAACAAGGCGATATTCTTATCTTCGATATTCATGGAAAACAGATCAAAAAACGATCGCCTTCTTCAGCAATTCAAATAAAAAGCGAATTCTATCCGGAAGATAATAACTCTGATGACTTCCCTCTCATTGTATCAGACAGCGCTGGCAATATATGGAGATATACAGACGAAAAAACCGATACTGTATTTACGGCAGATTTCAGCTCAAAAGATATTGTCTTAAACTATGACGATGAACTTCACAAAGTAGCTTTAGCCCATCCAAAAGGTCTGGACATCCTATCTATACCTAATACAAATGAACGCAAAAGCATTAGGTTAGAACTCAACCCGGTTACACAACCTCAATTATTCGCTACATCTGTCATAGGTTTAGCTTCTCTTCAGAATAGACTCATCTATGTATTTAACAGAGAAGGTAGCTTATTAAATGGATTTCCTATTGAAGGGCTCCCTGGGTTTTACTATGGAAAGATAAATTACAACAGCGCAAATTATGTCCTGACATTTAAAAGAGACCATACTTTATATGCTTATCGGGATTTTAATAATTAACTTCCTTATTCTTAAAAGGACATTGCTTCTATTCTATATTTCCATTTCCAATATTTTATTGTAAGTTTGCAAATTGCATTAGATTATGTTAATTAAAGGAAAAGAAAGAATCGGAGAGTTATTTAATAAGAAGAAGGTAGTAATTACTACCCACTTCAAACCTGACGGTGATGCTTTAGGTTCTTCTCTTGCCCTTTACCACTGGCTGAAAAACAAGGGGTTAAACACATCTGTCGTCGTTCCATCCGATTATCCAAGTATGATAAGTTGGCTGCCGGGAAACGAGAAGGTCATACAATATCCTCAGCAAAAAGAATTTAGCCAAAAACTTATAGAAGAAGCAGATCTGATTTTTTGTTTAGACTACAGTTCATTAAAACGCACAGAGTGCATGTCAGATGTTATTGCAAAGGCTTCTGCAGAAAAATGGATGATAGATCATCACTTAGATCCCGATGATTTTGCGGACGTACAGTTTTGGAATAACAAAGCTGCCGCCACATGCCAGCTTCTCTATACCTTTATCACGGATCTTTATCAAGATGAAGGAAATATTACAGCCGATATTGCTACCTGCTTATATACAGGGATAGTCACAGACACCGCTTCTTTCCGGTTTCGTTCCGTTACATCAGGTTTGCACCATATAGCAGCAGATCTCATCGAAAAAGGAGTGAACAACTGGGAAGTACATGAAAATTTATTTAATAACAACAGTGAAAACCGTTTGAAGTTTACCGGATATTGCCTAGCCAATTGTCTCACTGTAGTTCCGGAATACAATACTGCTTATTTTATAATCTCTGCTGAAACCTTAGAAAAATACAATATCCAAACCGGAGATACTGATGGATTGGTTAATTATGCTTTATCTATAAAAGGAATTAAATTAGCTGCGCTTATAGTTGACAGAACCAAATTAATTAAACTATCTTTACGGTCGATTGGGGCCATACCTTGCAATGAAATCTGTCAAAAACATTTTAATGGAGGCGGACATTTAAATGCTGCAGGAGGGAGTTCGCACACAAGCTTAAGAGAGACAAAAGAAGCATTTTTGTCCCTTTTACCAGAATATAAGAACATATTAACAGAAGAATAAAATCAGACATAAGAAAATGAAGAAAAAAATCATCTTATTATCCGCAATAGCAGGTATCTTATTTACAACTGCTTGCCAAAATTTCGAAAAAGGACCCGGAGGATTAGAATACAAAATAGTTAAAGACGCAGGGAATGATAAAGCTGTTTCCGAAGATTTTTTAGCTGTAGACATGATTGTTAAATCCGATCGGGATTCTGTTCTTTCAAGCACTTATGACTTAGAGTTTCCTCAAATTGTAAATATAGCTCCAGATACTGTTCCAGGAATCTATGATGGCGATTACAACACTATGTTTAAACTTTTAGGAGAAGGCGATAGTGCTGTATTTAAAATTAATTTAGACACAATGTCGGCAAACGTAGGACAACCAAAGCCAGATTTTGCCGATCAGCACATCATATTTAACGTAAAGGTGAGAAAGCACTTTAAGAAAGGTGATCTGGATGACTCAACGTTTTTCTCTCAAGTAGATGAATACTACAAAGAAGTAATGGACGAACTGAAAGATTCGGAAGAAAAGAAATTGGCCTCTTATGTTTCAAAAAACAAATTAGAGCCTCAAAAAACAGAGTCCGGATTGCAGTATATCATTGACGATAAAGGATCAGACCAAATGCCGGAAGATGGAGATACGGTTGTAGTGAACTATGTAGGTTCACTTACAAACGACAAAGTATTTGACACAAATATCGAAGAAACAGCAAAAAAAGAAAACAACTTTAATCCCGGCCGTGATTACGAACCGTTAAAACTTCGTTTAGGTCATGATCCGGTCATAGAAGGGTGGACAGAAGGGATGAAGCTCATAGGAAAAGGCGGTAAAGCTACTTTGCTTATCCCATCTAACTTAGGTTACGGAGAACAAGGTGGTGGCGGAGATATTCCACCGTACGCTCCTTTAGTTTTCCAAGTTGAGTTGGTCGATATCATTACAGGCCCTACTCCGGAAGAAGAAAAAGCAGCTGAAGAAGAAGCAAAAGCCGAAGCTGAAGCTCAAGCCGAAGCGGACAACGATTAAATAAAGGACTTTAAAATAAATGAAAAAGGCTGCTTCTACGGAAGCAGCCTTTTTCATTTATTTTATCTCTTGTATATTTGATTCTTCTTATCGCTTTTAAAATTTATTTTTGCATATGAATACACCGTATTTAATCGACACGCATACGCATATTTATTATCATGATCGTAAAAATCTTGAGGCCCACATTCAACGATGTCGCTCAAACAATATACAGAAAGTATTAATGCCGAATGTCAATACAGAATCTATCAAGCAAATACAAAGTGCGCTAGAAACTTATCCTGATTTTTGCATCCCCATGATGGGTCTTCATCCTTGTAGCGTAAAGGAAAATCACCAAGCGGAACTGAGCATTATAAAACAAACTTTAGATAATATGAAGGTATGTGCCATCGGTGAGATTGGAATTGATTTACACTGGGATACTTCTACTTTATCCTGGCAAAAACAAGTTTTTGAAACTCAGGTTCATTGGGCTTTAGAAAAAAACTTACCCATCGATATTCATTGCCGTAAAGCTTTCGATGAAATTTTTGAGATTTTGGACGGTATAAAGAAAACCAACGCTAAACTAAAGGGGGTATTTCATTGTTTTACAGGCAATACAGAACAAGCCTATCGGGCGATAGATTTAGGTTTTCTTTTGGGAATCGGTGGGATTGTAACTTACAAAAATGCAGGACTGGACAAGGTCGTTAAAGATATAGATTTAAAGCATATTATCTTAGAAACTGACGCTCCATACCTATCTCCCGTCCCTTATCGCGGAAAGCCCAATGAAAGCAGTTATTTAATCTATATCGCTGAAAAAATAGCAGATTTGAAAGGGTGTACAATAGAGGAAGTAGCACGCATAACTACACAAAATGCAAATAAAATATTTAGTTTAAGTCAATAAATGAACAAAATATTCATCATCTACACTGGGGGGACCATTGGAATGGTCAGAGATAAAAGAACGGGAAGCTTTGTACCGTTCAACTTCGAGCTGATTGAGCGTAATCTTCCGGATCTACACCGTTTAAATTATAAAATTACGGTGCATTCCTTTGATCAGATTATTGATTCATCCAATATGGAAGAGAATATTTGGTTAAAAATGGCTCAATTAATCAAAAAAAATCACGATAAATATGATGGGTTCCTCATCCTTCACGGTTCAGACACCATGGCTTTCTCAGCCTCTATCCTTAGTTTTTTATTAGAAGGTTTACAAAAACCAGTTATTTTATCGGGCTCTCAGCTGTCAATCGGAGAAATCCGAACCGACGCACGGGAAAATCTATTGACAGCCTTAGAAATTGCGGCAGCAAAAGAAAACAACCGCTCCATTATTCAAGAAGTATGCATTTTATTTAACAATAAGCTTTTTAGAGGAAACAGAGCCTTTAAATATCATGCAGAAAAGTTTGAAGCATTCCGCTCACCAGATTATCCCCTTTTAGCAGAAGCAGGTATTCATATAAAAATAAACAAAAATGTACTGTTGGATAACTCAGGGAAAAACTTTATTGTGCATAACAAGATTGATAACCAGGTGGGTGTTTTAAAGCTTTACCCAGGCATTAACGAACATGTCGTGCACAATGTGCTCTCCGCAGATGTAAGAAGTATAGTGTTGGAAAGTTTCGGAACAGGTAATACCATGACTCACCCTTGGTTTCACCGTGCTTTGGAAGCCGCTATCGCAAAAGGTAAGAACATTCTAAATATCACACAATGTAAAGTAGGATCTGTAGAAATGGGACTCTACGAAACCAGCCATGAACTCCGCTCGATAGGCGTATTAAACGGACATGACATGACATTCGAAGCAGCCATAACAAAATTGATGTATTTGCAAGGAAAGCATAA
>JAJYRG010000060.1 GCA_021794195.1 Bacteroidota bacterium | reverse complement strand
TTTCGTAAGCTTCTTTAAAGGCTGTCCTCATATTTTCGAATGTGCTTTCTATCTGTTTATAAAAGTCATCATCGAGTAATTCGAAAACTCCGTCGACACCATTTAAAATATCCATCTCATTAATTTTATAAGATTGTTCTAATCCACTTTGTTCAAATTTTATGATATACTTTTGATTCATTGAAAAAATGGTGATTTTGAATTTAGGGTGGGGGAGTTCAGCTATTGTTCTCATATTAAATATTTATTTATGTATTCTTACACTATACCTTGCGCTTGCATGGCTTGGGCCACTTTTATAAAGCCACCAATATTTGCGCCTTTAAGGTAATTAATATATCCTCCTTTTTCAGTGCCATATTTGGTGCATGTTTTATATATACTTTCCATGATACCTTTTAACTTATCATCTACATTATCATTTGTCCATCTTAATCCCGTTGCATTTTGAGACATTTCTAATCCCGATACGACTACACCTCCGGCATTCGCTGCTTTTCCCGGAGCATAATTGATGCCTGCATTTATGAAAACCTTAAAGGCTTCTCTCGTTGAAGGCATATTTGCACCTTCTGCCACACATTTACAACCATTCGCAACGAGATTTAAAGCATCCTTTTCGGTGATTTCATTCTCGGTAGCACAAGGTAGTGCAATATCACACGGGATACTCCAAGGTTTTTGTTTCGTTAAAAACTGTGCAGATGAATAGTGCAAAGGAAACTCATCTATGTCTTTTCCTAAGGCGGCAATACGTTTTAATTTATTTGAATCTAATCCTTCCGGGTCATATAATGTTCCTTTACTATTAGAAAGTGACACTACTTTTGCACCTAATTGAATAGCCTTTTCGGCCGCATAATACGCTACATTGCCTGCTCCGGAGATAGTGATTATCTTATTTTTTAAGGTAGAATTTTGTTCTTTGTATATAAGTTCTACAAAATATAAAAGACCATAACCTGTAGCTTCGGGTCGTATATTAGAACCGCCCCAAGCTTTACCTTTTCCTGTAATAACTCCTGAGAATTGGTTTCTGAGCTTTTTATACTGGCCAAATAAATAACCTATTTCTCTTTGCCCAACCCCCATATCTCCGGCAGGTATATCGGTCTGAGAGCCGATATGTCTGTATAATTCATTCATAAAACTTTGACAAAACCTCATAATCTCATTATCGGTTTTATTTTTGGGATTAAAATCTGATCCTCCCTTAGCCGCTCCCAATGATATACCGGTTAAAGCATTTTTGAAAATCTGTTCAAAAGCAAGAAATTTTAATACAGAAAGATTAACTGTAGGGGAGAAGCGTAAACCACCTTTATAAGGACCTATAATACTACTCATTTGAACCCTATACCCTCGATTTATTTGAATATTATTTAGATCGTCCATCCATGTAATTTTGAAGATGATGATCCGTTCAGGTTCAATTAATCGTTCTAATATTTTTAGTTTTTCAAAATTAGGGTATTGTTCATTAATAAAAGGAATAACATCTTCTGAAAAATTACTTACAGACTGTATAAATTCCGGCTGGTTTTGATTTAACTCTGTGACATAATGTATAAAATCTTTTAGATGGATGGTCATGGTTGTAAGTTATATGCTGCATATAAATATAAAAATTCTATTTTAGGAGCAAAGAGTTTTTTTGAAAAAAGATGGTTTTGAGATAATTTTATCTTTTCACATTCCAATAGCAGGTTTATACAAGTTTTTGTCAATTTATTTTTTGATTTTTGTGTTATTCAATCAAATACAAGATAACGTAAGGTTTTATTTTTAATAACCATTTTATTAGTTTTATACGCTCAATTTTTGCATGTATGCGGACAGTTTTAGGAACTCTTATTTACATTTTGGTCTTTACTACTTTGTTAGGGCAAACTAAAGAAGCAAGGCTTGAAATCTCACATTTGGAAGGGGATTTCTACATTTATACCACTTACAATACATACAAAGGAACTTCAGTACCTGCTAACGGAATGTATGTCGTAACAAATGACGGAGTAGTTATGTTTGACACTCCGTGGGATACGACACAATTTCAACCCTTATTGGACAGCATAAAATTAAAACACGATAAAAATGTGGTAATGAGTATTGCTACACATTGGCATAGCGATAAAACTGCCGGACTTGACTATTACAGAAAAAAGGGGATTAAAACCTATACGACTACTCTTACGGATAAGTTGAGTAAAGTAAACAAGATGAACAGAGCTGAATATCTAATCGAAAAAGATACTACCTTTAATGTGGGGCAGTATTCTTTTGAAACTTATTATCCGGGAGAAGGACACACGATAGACAATATAGTTGTTTCTTTTAATAAGGAAAGGATACTGTATGGTGGGTGTTTGATAAAAGGGGCAGAAGCTGAAGATTTAGGGAATTTGGAAGATGGAAATATAAAGGAGTATGAGGCGACTCTAAAGAAAGTCCATCAACGATATCCTAAGCCAATGTATATTATTCCAGCGCATAGCGATTGGAAAAATATCAATTCATTGAAACACTCTATAAAAATGGCTAGGGATTTAAAAAAGAAAGAATAAAAAAAGCCTGCAAACACGTTTTTTGTGAATTTACAAAATGAAACGACCAAGAACCATTTTACGTGGGGAAGTTATCAATATTTAAAAGCAGGAATCAAATCAAAATCCAATATTTAACATAATATAAATTATAAGCCTAATATTAGGCTGTAAATTTTAATGCCTACAAAATAAGCTTTGTGTAATTAATTTCTATGTAGGACATCACAATTCAGAAGTATGTTAGTCGCTGTAATGTCTATATAAATTTATTCATTAATTTCTAACTTGTTTTTCTATAATTAAGTATAGCCAACCCATTTAATAAGGTTGCAAAACCCATCATAATTAAAAAGTGATTTTTGATATCGGCGAAACCACTTCCTTTTAAGATGACCATTCGTACTACTTCTATGAAATAGGTTACAGGACTACATTTTGCGATGATATAAGCCCATTCGGGCATACTGTCGATAGATGTAAATAAACCACTCATTAATATAAAAATCATAATGAAAAAGAACGTAATTGACATTGCCTGTTGCTGGGTATCGGAAAAGGTAGAAATGAGCAACCCTAGCCCTAATATCGCCACTAAATAAATTGCTAAATAGCCGTATAGTAAAAACAGATTTCCGACAGGAACAATACCATAAACCAAATGGGCAACCACGAACAGACCAAAGCTGAAAATGAACAGTCCGATTACCCAAAACGGCAACAGCTTACCTAATACGAACTGATACTTTTTAATTGGCGTAACATTGATTTGTTCTATTGTTCCGACTTCTTTCTCCTTTACGATATTCAATGCACACATATATGCACCTATCATTGTTACCAAAACGACCAATATACCTGGCACCATAAAAAATTGATAATTCAAAAGTGGGTTAAACCAATTGGAAGTTGTCACTTCAATCTTTGGGCTTGGTTTGAATTTTGATTGTTGCGACCATTTCATACGGATATCATTGTTGTGTGTCGAAATAATCTGTGTAAGATAAGCACCACCCAAACTTGCTTTTACGCCATTGATAGCATTCATAGCAACAAATAATTTTTCTTCATTTTCCCGTACCAAATTTCTTTCAAACCCCTGCGGTATCTCCAAAATCAAATCGGACTTGTCTTTTTCAATCTGGTTAAATGCTTCTTGAAACGAAGGACTGTAATCTGCCAACTGAAAATATCCTGAAGCAGTAATCTTTGAAACTAATTGTTGTGAATAGACAGAATGGTCGTGGTCAACGATTGAAATATTAATGTTCTTTATTTCATAATCTGATGCTAACGGAAGTATGAGTAACTGTACTACCGGCGCTATAAATATCAAGGGCAACAGGGCTTTATTACGAAAAATTTGTTTGAACTCTTTCTGCAGTAAAAATTTTAATGTTCTCATTTTTTTTATTGAAAGTTGAGAATTGATTTATTATTCTCCATTAACTAAGTCTTATATTAAATTTCTTTAGACTTACTATTAGGAAAAAGCAAGTTATCCCAAATAGAATAAGTGTTTCTTTCCATACCGCACCAAAACCCAAACCTTTTATCATTATCGATTTTACAATGATGTAATACCATTTTGAAGGAATAATATGGCTGAATACCTGCAATGCAACAGGCATGTTTTCCAAAGGGAACATAAAGCCTGTAAACAATAATGTGGGAACTAACATACCTATCATCGAAATAAGCATTGCCGACTGTTGCGATCGTGTTATGTTTGAAATCAACAAGCCCAATGACAGAGCACAAATAATAAGTAAGGTACTTTCTGCAATCAGCAGCCAAATGCTTCCATTTATCGGTATTTCTAACAGGGTAACACTCAACATAAGTATAACGGCGAGGTTGATTAACGATAAAGCTAAATACGGTATGGCTTTGGAAATGATAACTAAAAATGGATTGAATGGTGAAACCAGCAGAATTTCCATTGTACCTGTTTCTTTTTCCCGAACTATAGAAACGGAAGTCATGAGTACACAAACTAACATCAGCACCAATGCCATAATACCTGGTACAAAATTGATTACACCTTTCAGTTCAGGGTTGTACAGCATTCGTACTTCCGGAGCAATAGTATAAGGCATATTGCTGTTTTTTGTCAATGTGTGCTGATACTCCATTATGACAGATGTAGCATATTTAGTCAATGTATTGGCTGTATTGGGATCGGAACCGTCTGCAATTATCTGTACCTGTGCCCCGTTCAGATGTAATAAATCCTTGTAAAAGTTGGCAGGAAAAACAATAGCCAATTTGATATTTTCTTTTTTAAAGGCTTCCTCTATCTGCGCATGGTTAAACAATGTGTTGTGAAGATGAAAAGTTTTATTGACAGATAATTTATTGATGATTTCCTGCGATGCCGGATCTTTGGCATAATCGCAAACAACAATTTTAGCGTTCTTGATTTCGTTGGTTACGGCAAATCCAAACAGCACAATGAGTACGATTGGCATACCGAACAACATTAATAATGTTTTGCTATCACGGAAAACGTGATAAAATTCTTTCTTTATAAAAGTAGAGAGTTGAAAACTAAAAGTTGAAAATGACATCGTTTTTTTAATTGAAAGCGGAGAGTTGAAAGTGATTTATCATTCTCTACTTTCAATTCTCGATTATTACTACCTGTTTAATTTCTTCTTTGTTATTTCCACAATGTTTACAAGTGTCTTAACCAGCTCTTCTGCGTCAGTATAGACAGGTTAAACTCTGTATCCGACAAATAGTCTGTTTCTTTCAGAGCAATATTCATCTTGTTTAGAAAATCTGCAAGCAGTTTATACAACGTGACAATGCTGATAGCAAAAGTTAAACTCTTTTCTTGTATCATAGCTTTTTTATTTAGTTGTTATAGTTGAAAGTTGATAATGGAAAGTGATTTATCATCCCCTTTCCATTATCAGTTATCCACTCCTCTCCGCCCCTCTCGCCAACTTGTAAAATACTTCGTCCATTGAGTTAGTGGAATATGCTTTTTTTAAGTTGATTGGCGTGTCTAGTGCTTTTATTACCCCGTCCACCATTATAGAAATACGGTTACAGTATTCGGCTTCATCCATATAATGCGTGGTAACAAAAATAGTAATACCCCTGTCCGAAGCCTGGTAAATTAAATCCCAAAACTGTCGTCTTGTAACAGGGTCAACGCCTCCTGTAGGTTCGTCTAAAAAAACAATTTTGGGTTCGTGTAATACAGCTACCGAAAAAGCTAATTTCTGTTTCCAACCTAATGGTAATGAGGATACTAACTTTTTTGTTTCGTTTTTCAATCCCAATGTTTCAATCAGTTCGTCACTTTTCCCTTTCAGTTGCTTGTCGGATAAACCGTAAATACCCCCAAAAAATTGTATATTTTCTATCACCGTTAAATCTTCATACAATGAAAATTTCTGGCTCATATATCCGATGCTCTTTTTAATCTGTTCGGGCTGTTTATAAATATCAAAACCTGCAATGGCGGCATTGCCCGATGTGGGTGTAGAAAGGCCACAAAGCATTTTCATTGCGGTCGTCTTTCCTGCACCGTTCGCACCCAGAAAACCGAAAATTTCGCCTGCACATACTTCAAACGTAACCTCGTTTACGGCAATGAAATCGCCGAAACGCTTGGTTAATTTCTCCGCTTTTATTACTAATGATTTATCTACTTGCTTTTTCATTTGAAGTTTATTTTGATTGTCTATTATCAATTTTCCATTGCATTACCCATTAAATAAATAAAGCAATCTTCAACAGTTGGTGTAATTTCTTTAATTATCACATTTTGAAACCCGCTTTCAATCAACTGCTTTTCTAAATTGTCCATTGTCAATTCTCCACTGTCCATTGTAACGTGATGAAAATCGCCAAATGAAAAACAACTTTTTATCAGCTTATTGCTCCGTAAAACATTTTGTAATCTGCCCATATCGTTTGCCCTCATTGCAAACAGCGTATCGGGAAATTGCTTTACGATATTGTTTGGCCTATCAATCGACATTATACTTCCGTTTTGTAGCAATGCTATACGTTCGCAAAGGTTGGCTTCATCCATATAAGGCGTAGAAACCAAAATTGTAATCCCTTGTTGTTTCAACCCTTTCAATATTTCCCAAAATTCTTTTCTTGAAACTACATCCACGCCTGTGGTAGGTTCGTCTAAAAGCAAAACTGTAGGACGATGGATTAAAGCACAACACAACGCTAATTTCTGTTTCATCCCACCCGATAATTTTCCTGCCTTACGTGTTTTAAATGGCTCTAACTGTATATAGATATCTTTTATTAAATCATAATTTTCCTTTACGGTTGTATTGAATATCGTTGCAAAAAAATCAAGATTTTCCTGTACTGATAAATCCTGATATAATGAGAATTTACCAGGCATATAGCCAATATTTTTGCGAATGGTTTTATAGTCTTTTATTACGTCAAAACCATTGATGGAAGCTGTACCGCTATCGGGCAACAATAATGTTGTTAGTATACGGAAAATGCTTGTTTTACCTGATCCGTCTGCTCCAATCAAGCCAAACAGTTCGCCTTTATTTATTTCAAAAGACACGTTGTTTACTGCCTTTACTTCACCTTTATTGTATGTTTTCACAATGTTGTTTAATGTAACATCTGCCATTATTATTGAAATTTTATTTCGCCATACATACCTATTTTATAGGTACCGTCGTTTTTTACTTTCACTTTAATTGCGTATACCCTATTTGCCCGCTCGTTTTTCGTCTGAACGGTTTTAGGGGTAAATTCTGCTTTGTCATTTATCCAAATTAGTATACCTTCTGTTTCTTTGTATCCTCCTTCGCCGTCATCAGTGAGGACTTTTACTTGTTGGTTTAGTTTTACTTTCGGTAATTGGTCGCCTGTGATGTATGCCCTTAAGATGATGTTTGATAAATCGGCGATTTTGTAAAGTGGTTTTCCTATTGCTGTCATTTCATTGGCTTCGGTATATTTAGTAAGTACTGTTCCGTCAATCGGGTTGGTGATATGACATTTTGCAAGCTGATCATTCAGTTGTTCAATCTGTACTTGTAAAGGCACAATGTCTTTTCCTAAGCCTTCGCTTGAAATGCTTAATGTGGATTTCTGTGCTTCTATTTGTTTTTTCAGCACTTTAATCTGTGCGTTAATGTCGTCTAATTGCTTGGATGTAGCTGCATCACCTTTTACTAAATTGGTCACTCTTATTCTTTCCTTTTCAGCAGTTCTAAGCTGTTCCTGCAAGGCTGACGTTTGAACAGATATATCGGGTTGTTTCCCTAAAGTGGCAACAACTTGTGCTTCCAGTTGTTTTTTCTTCAAATGTAACTGTGTACTATCAATATAACCGACAACCTGTCCCGCATCTAACGTTTGCCCTTCCTCAATATTTAACTGCTTGATTGTTCCCACGGCTTCAGATGAAATAATGGTTTCTTCTGCTTCAAACGTTCCTGAAGCATCAAATGAATTTTTCCGGCCATTGCAGGCTGACAAAATCATTGCTATTGCAAGTATTTTAAATAGAGGATTGAAAATCGGGAGCTGAAAGTTCCCTTTTCTCCGGGTGAATTGTTTCTGTATATTCATTGTTTTTACTTTTTATTTTAAGATCATTTCTATTGTCACCTGTCCATCGTTAATTCCCTGAGGTCGCTTGTACATTGTATTCTGCCATTAAAAGCCGTATTTCGTGTAAAATCTGATTTTGCTTTGCCTGATCTTCGGAATTTACCGCAGTGAGATAATCATGAGTAGTTGCCGTACCGTACTGAAGTTGATTTTGTGTGGTTTTTTTTATGCTTTCACGAAGTGTAACAATGTTTCTGTCTTTTTTTATCAATTCCTGCATTTTGGTTATTTCAGCATTTTGCTGTTTTAACGTGAGGTCGGTGTTAAATAAAAAAGTTTCCTGTTGTATGTCAATCGTATTTTGGTTGAGGGCAAGGATTTTTTTCTCGTTTTTATAAGTGTAAGAACCTGTAATATTCCAATTCAAACGAACTCCGCCAATATAATAACCCTGAAAATCGTTGTTCAACATATTTAAACCGGGTCTGCCTAATCCCCCTTGGAAAAACAGACTAATCCGAGGTAAGTTTTTGGCAGTAATTAACTTGTTTTGTACGTCAAAGGATTTTTTCTGTAAATCATACAGTTTTAATTCTGGTCGGTTAACAGCAGTATCTATAAGTATTTGCGGAAGTGGTTTTTCAAGAATGGTGTTTTCATCTATCTTCTTTCCAATGAATAAAGCCAATCTATCTGCATAGCTTTTCCGTGTAGCTTTCAGTTCAATAGTACGTTGCTCTGCATTTAGCAATTCAACTTTCAAATTATCAGCTGCACTTTTTAAAGCGACTCCGTTCACAAGGGCTACATAGATTTGATCGATACCGCTTTGAATATCTTTCTTAAGTAGCTTAGTCTGCTGAATTTGTGCGTCAATCAGCAGTATCCCAAAATAAAGATTGTTAATACGTTCTCTTAGTTTGTATACTTCTACTTCTGTTTTTTGGGACTCTATTTCTGCACGGACATTGATATATTCTTTTTGATCTTTTATGGTAAATAGATCTGTAATAGATTCTGACAATTCGCCATATAATCTGTATTGGTCTTTACTGATTGTAGGAATATCTACATTGGGCAATGAGATGGGGATTTCTGTAACTGCTGATTGATAAGTGGCGTGCCCTGCTATATTGAATTGGGGTGAATATCCTTTTTGAGCATTGGCAATAGAATATTCTTTTGTTTTTTCTATCAGCGTGTACTGCTTTATCAAAGGATAATTCTGTTTTGCCATTTCTAGACAGTTGTCAAGGGTCAATGAATTGTTTTGTTGTGCCATTGACCAATAGCTGAACATCAGCAATATGCTCAGAAGCCATTTTGATTTTTGTTTACTTGTTGCTTTAATCATTTCCCTTAATTTAATGTTTTAATCATTTGATTAATGTAAAGACAAAAAAAGATCTTGCCCTATTTAGTATGCAATAGCCACTTTCTGATGAATGTATTTATCTGAACTGACCTGTTTAATAATGAAGTCTGCTAAATCACTTCGGTTGATTTTATTGCCACCTTTCGGGCAATGGTTTTGTTGAACACGATACTTGCCTTTTTCTATCCCATTCAATAGCCTGCTTGGCCTGATAATAGTCCAATCAATTTCCCTACTGTTTTCTAAAATGGTTTCCCATTTCTGCATATCGGAATAGATATTTTTAAACAATGGCTGAACGATATATTTTACAATGAAATTACGAGTTGCGGGATCGGTAGGATCAAATGCTGCCGCTGTCAAAGTGATAAGCCTTTTTACATTTGCTGTCTGCATTGCCGTAATAATCTGCTGCCCGCCTTTTGAGTAGATCACTGTCGGTTTTCTTGATGTCCCTGTACCCAATGCAGAAATTACAAGGTCACATTTGTTTAACTCGTTTTGATACGTTTCGGGATTAAAGACATTCCCTTTGATAATTTTCAGGTTATCGTTTGCAAACTTCAATATTTGAGGATTTCGGACTAAAACAAATACTTGATGTTTTTTCTCTAACAACTTTATAAGGATTTCTTTTCCCGTTCCGCCTGTGACTCCAAATAGAAAGATGTTCATTTTATAAATACATTATTTTGTTTATTATTTCGATTTAATCATTTGATTAAATCTGTAGAAAAAATTATTTAGCTTTCATCATCGCTTTTATCCAAACAGGTATCAACTTTTTCCGTTCCTGCATCATATTATTAAACTGCTTATCATTCAATCCACGAATACCTTGTAACAAAGGTTTTCCGATAAACGGAAAAATAGTCAAGCCCAATAGATTCATCAAAAAATGTAACGGATTAGGCTCTATAATTTTTCCGTCTGCTACTGCTTTTTGATGTTGTTTAAAAAATGCAGAATTCATCAATGATTGTTTGAGAGGTAGTTTTTCTAATAGTCCTTCTGCATTGTTACGAATTTCGCTCAACATAAAAATCGGTATATTGGGTTCTTTCGTAATAAGGTCAATATAATTTGAGGCAATTAGTTCTACTTTTTTTTCTAAACTACTTTTCTCATCATTCAGCACTCTTGCCATATTCTGCATAAAGTCGAAAATAGTTTCGAACATTATAATATCAAACAACTTTTCTTTACTACGAAAATAATAATTGAGTAAAGCAAGGTTAATACCCGCTTCTTCGGCAATATCCCGTGTACGTGTAGCCGAATAACCCTTTTTATGAAACACTAAGCGTGCAGCAATCTTTATTTTTTCTTCTGTCGTTGTACTTAACTCCTTTTCTTCTTTTCTTTTCACTATTTTTCTTAAATATGATTCTACAAAACAAATATATAAAGTATTTTTTGATTTAACCAAATATTTTAATCAATTGATTAAAAATAATATTCATACTCTACAAGGCTGCTTGCGAAATGAATCTATTTCCAACTTCTACCTAGCTCCATTTATGGAAATAGCAATTACTCTCCCATTTCTTAATGCTTTTATACAGTATAGGTCAATATATGTTTAAAAAATTAGGAGTATTGAGATTAATTTTAGAGCACTTCAATGACAGTATCGTTTTCGGTAGGATGACCTGTACAAACCAAGCATCTACCATTATAAATCTCTTTATCCGTCAACACTTCATTATAAACCATGCGCACATTTCCTTGGGTACATTGGGATATACAGGTGCTGCACATGCCCGATTTACAGGAATAAGGAATATTTATTTTATTTTCCAGCGCTACATCTAAAATAGATTTATTATACGGAACAGTTAGATTATAAGTTTTTTCATTAAAAATCAGTTGGATAGTATAGCTATTTGTATCTATATATATTTCAGTTTCGTCATCTTCATCCTCTTCATTTTCCGGCAACTGGAAGGTCTCTCTAAATATCTGACTTTCTTCAAACCCCATCCCTAATAAAGTGAATCTACATAAATCCATGTAAATAACCGGCCCACAAGTAAAGATCAATGAATCCTCATGTTTTTTTGGTAAATAGCTGTAAACTACTTCATGGATCAAATCCCGGTTAAGCCGGGCTTTTAAAAGATTTTTGGAGGAAGAAAATATCCAGATAATACTAAGCCTGTCCGGGAATTTTATTTCTAAATCTTTCAGTTCGTTATAAAACAAACTGGTATTTGGACTTGTATTGCTATAAACAAGTACAATTTTGGAGTTGTTTTCAATAATTAAAGATGATTTTAGAATAGAAAATAAGGGCGTTATCCCCACTCCTGCAGCGAATAAAACAATGGTTTTCTTATTATCTTTTTGAGGGATGTATGTGAATTTTCCTTGCGGCGATAAAACATCCAAAACCTCTCCTTCTTTAATTTTGTGATGTAAAAAGCGAGAGATTTCACCGTTATCGATTCTCTTTACAGTAATACTCAAAGGCTCTTTACAAGCTACAGAACTATTAAAAGAATAAGAGCGTCTTACTTCTCTCCCATCAAAATTAAAAATCAATGTTAAAAACTGACCCGGTATAGGATCTGGATAATTATTTAGGAAATCATCAAATTCAATCGTAATATTACGATTTGGTTGCTTGATAATTTTGCTGACTTTCAGTTGATACATATTCAGAATATAGAAAAATCCTGACAAATATATATTATCAGGATTTTAAATAATAAATATATTTTTGGAAATTTTACAATTTCCGTTGTATTTCCACTTGTTCGAAGGCTTCTACTATATCTCCCACTTTGATATCGTTGTAGTTTTCGATATTCAATCCACATTCATAGCCAGCTGACACTTCTTTAACATCGTCTTTGAAACGCTTTAGAGAAGCCAGTTTACCCGTATACACGACTACTCCTTCGCGAATCAGGCGTATATCATTAGATCGTGATATCTTTCCATCCAACACCATACAACCTGCTATCGTTCCTACTTTAGAAATTTTGAAAGTTTCACGGATTTCTACGTTCGCCACGATTTTCTCCTCAAATTTCGGAGCCAACATACCTTCCATTGCGGACTTAATTTCCTCTATAGCATCGTAAATTATGGAGTATAGACGTATATCGATTTGTTCTTGCTCTGCTAGTTTCCGGGCATTGGCAGAAGGCCTAACCTGGAATCCTACAATAATTGCATCTGAAGCGGATGCAAGCAAGACATCAGATTCAGAGATTGCTCCCACAGATTTATGGATAACATTAATTTGAATTTCGTCTGTAGAAAGTTTTAAGAGTGAGTCACTTAATGCTTCAATAGAACCATCCACATCACCTTTTACAATAACATTTAACTCTTTAAAGTTCCCCACGGCTAATCGTCTGCCTATCTCATCTAAGGTAATGTGTTTCGTAGCACGCATACCTTGCTCTCTTTGAAGCTGTAAACGTTTATTTGCAACTTGTCGGGCAGAAGATTCATCATCCATCACATAGAATCTATCTCCTGCAGTAGGTGCCCCCGACATACCTAAAATCTGAACAGGTGAAGACGGTCCTGCTTCTTGTACCCTCTCCCCTCTTTCGTTTGTCAGTGCTTTTATCTTACCTGAATAAGAACCTGCCAACAGGGCATCTCCGATTTTCAGAGTTCCGCCTTGTATCAAGACAGTTGTTACAATACCTCTACCTACATCTAAAGATGCTTCTACTACTGAACCTACGGCTCGTTTTTTCGGATCGGCTTTTAAATCCAGTAATTCTGCTTCTAATAAGACTTTTTCAAGGAGCTGATCTATATTTAATCCTGTTTTTGAAGAAATTTCCTGCGCTTGAAACTTCCCTCCCCATTCTTCTACTAAGACGTTCATACTGGCTAACTGCTCTCGGATTTTATCTGCATTAGCCGTAGGCTTATCTATTTTAGTAAAAGCAAATACAATGGGAACATTGGCAGCCTGCGCGTGATTAATTGCTTCTTTTGTCTGGGGCATCACAGCGTCGTCTGCAGCAATAACAATAATGGCTACGTCTGTTACCTGTGCTCCTCTTGCGCGCATAGCTGTAAAAGCTTCGTGCCCGGGAGTGTCTAGGAACGTTATTTTACTACCGCTCTCCAACGTTACTGCATAAGCACCAATATGCTGTGTAATCCCCCCTGCCTCACCTCCGGTTACGTCAGCGTGTCGGATATAATCTAAAAGAGAAGTTTTACCATGATCCACGTGACCCATTACCGTCACAATAGGTGCTCTAGGTATTAAATTTTCTTCATTATCCGGCTCTTCCAGATCAGTATGATCTTCATCTTCGGGTTTGATAAATTCAACTTCAAAACCATATTCGTCTGCTACAACTGTTAATGTTTCTGCATCTAACCGTTGATTAATAGAAACGAACATGCCTAAATTCATACAGGTACCTATAACATCTGTTACGGGCACATCCATTAAGTTGGCGAGTTCGTTAGCTGTCACAAACTCGGTAAGCCGCAGTAGTTTCGACTGTTTTTCCTCTTCCTGTGCAGCTTTTTTAGCTGTTTCAGCTATATCATCTCGTTTTTGTCTTCTTAATCTTGCTCTTTGAGAAAACTTACCGGATTTACCTGCTCCGCTCAGACGTGCAAGCGTAGCTTTGATTTGATCCTGAATTTCTTTTTCGGTAGGCTCTTCTTTAGGTGCTTGTTTTCCCTTTCTTCTACGTTTTCCTTCATGACGATCTGGAGCTTTTGCTCCTCTTTTAGCTTTAGATGCATCAGGTGTATCCGCTACTTTTTTCTTACGTTTCCTTTTTCTTCGTTCCGGTGTCCCAGCTTTATCGTCACTTGAAGAAGCTACAGGTTTACTAGTTTTCTTTTGAGGAAGCTCTATTTTACCCAATACCTTAGGTCCGGTCAACGTCTTGGAACGGCCGCGAATCACTTCGTTTTGTTTTTCCTCCTTGTTAACCATAGTTGTCGGTTCAGAAGGTGCTGCTTTGTCCTCTGTGGGAGCATCTTCTACCTTCTCTGCCTTTAGACCCTCTTTTTTCTTCTCTTCGTCTTCATTTTTCGCACTTTTTTCTTCGGTAGAGACGTTTGGAGCTTCTGTTTTTTCTTTGATAGACTCCTCTTCTATTTCCGCTTTCACAGGCTCTTGTGGAGCTTCTTTCTTTTCTACAGCTTCTTTTTTGAGTTCATTTTTTTCTTTAAGTTCAGGAACTTCTTCTTTTTCCTTGGCAGGCTCTTCTTTTTTAGCTTCAGTCTTTTCAACTTTTGATTTGGCAGAAGGTTTTTTAGCTTTACTTTTTTTGCCTCCCAAATTATCCAGATCTATTTTACCCACTACCTTTAAAGCCCCTCTTTCTTCTTCTTGTTCAGCCTCCTTCGCTTGTTCTTTTTCTTTTATTTCCGGAGCCTCCTCCTCATCAGACACTTCTGTACTCTTTGTTTCATTTTCCAGAGCATCATTGGTTTCAGCGGGTGATTCATCGCGGCGTATCTGTCCGATAACGATTTGTTTCGCTTCGTCTTTAGCCTCTTTGTCACCTTGAAATTCATCCAAAAGAACTGAATACATTTCTGGCGTTAATTTAGTGCTTGGTCTTGGCTTTATATCAAAGCCACTTTTTACTAAAAATTCACCAGCGGTACTAATACCGATGTTAAGTTCTTTTGCTGCCTTTAGCAAATTTATCCTTTTTCCTTCTGCCATCTACTATATAATCCTATTTAATAATTTCTGATACAAAAATATACTTTTTTACGACAATATAACAATTAATATACCGCGTAAAATTTTACGTGATTTTTTTTATTCAAATTCTGCTTCTAATATTCGGATAATTTCCTGGACTGTATCCTCTTCCAAGTCTGTTCTTCTTATGAGCTCCTCAGCTGATAGTTCAAGGACAGACTTTGCGCTATCCAGGCCAATTCGCTTTAACTCATCAATGATCCAATCATCTATTTCATCCGCAAACTCATCTATATCTACATCTTCTTCTACATCATCCTGCTCTCTATAAACATCAATTTCATAACCGGTAAGTTTTCCGGCAAGCTTTATATTGTGTCCACCTTTCCCAATAGCCAAAGAAACTTGATCCGGTTGCAAATAAACTGCTGCAGTTTTATTCTCTTCGTCTAATTTGATAGAGGATATTTTTGCCGGGCTTAGCGCTCTGCTAATATAAAGATTGTTATTGTTTGTAAAGTTAATTACATCAATATTTTCATTGCGTAACTCTCTGACAATACCATGAATACGGGATCCTCGCATCCCCACACAAGCCCCTACCGGATCAATACGATCGTCATAAGATTCTACAGCTACTTTAGCTCTTTCTCCAGGTTCGCGGACAATGTTTTTAATGATGATCAACCCGTCAAAAATCTCCGGCACTTCTAATTCGAATAAGCGTTGAAGAAAGGCCGGAGCCGTTCTCGAAATAATAATCTTAGGATTATTATTTAACATATCTACTTTTAATACGACTGCACGAACATTGTCTCCTTTATTAAAGTAATCCGCAGGGATTTGTTCGGATTTCGGCAAAATCAATTCATTTCCATCTTCATCTAATACAAGTATCTCCCGTTTCCATATTTGATACACCTCTCCAAGTACAAGTTCACCTTCGCGATCTTTATACTTTTTGAAAACCTCATCTTTCTCCAGCTCTAAAATTTTTGAAACCAAAGTTTGCCGAGCCGCTAAAATAGCCCGTCTACCAAAGCTTTCTAAAGTAATTTCTTCAATATAGTCGTCTCCTACTTCCAAATCCGGATCAAATTTAGTAGCTTCTGCTAACTCAATTTCTAATTCATCATCTTCCGAAAATCCATCCTCCATCACTGTTCTGGTCCTCCAGATTTCCAAGTCTCCGTTATCCGGGTTCACAATCACGTCTACATTCTCATCCGTTCCGTAACGTCTGCGGACCATACTTCTAAAAACCTCTTCCAAAACCGTTATTACCGTAGGCCGGTCTATATTTTTAAAGTCTTTAAACTCTTGAAAAGAGTCTATCAAATTAATGTTACTGCTCATTTTACTTAAATGAAATTAAAACCTTTGTTTTCTTTACATTTGAAAAGGGAATAAAGTCCGTTTTCAGTTCTGCTTTTTTTTTCTTTCTCTTTATTGTATACGTTACTTCTATGCCTTCTTCATGAGCATCGATAAGCTTTCCTTCTATCTGCTGCCCATCTCCTGTAGTTACACGTATATCTCTTCCTAGATTCTTATGGTATTGCCGCAACAACTTTAACGGTTTATTAAGACCAGGCGATGATACTTCAAGTTTATATGTATTTTCAAGAAACTCCTCTTCATCCATTATCTGCCCGAGTTCTCTGCTTATCTTAGCACAATCGTCTATAGATATTCCTTCATCTCCATCTATAAGCACCTCGACAATAAAATTATTTAAAATTCGAATATTGACGAGAAACAAATCACTCCGTTCGCGAATAATGCTTTCTACCCACTCTTCTACTCTTTGCTCCAAAGACATATTTATTATTTTAGCAACCAAAAAGGGGGCAATTCATGCCCCCTTTCCTATCATTCACACAAAGGTACAATATATTTTCCGAAATAAAATCAAAACACCAACAACTTTTGTTATTTATTTCCAGAAGTTTAAATTCTTTCTGGTTGGAAATCCGTTGTAGTATATTTATCAAAACAAAACCTGTTTTTTCTTTTGTGTTAAAAATCATTGTTATCTCAACGTTTTTGGAATAAAACAACTTACATCTTCATGAGTAGCTCTATTTTAAGTTTTCATACAACCTGATGATAGTGAGAACTATAATTTATTTGTGACTGAATTCATGGTTTTTTGCATTTGAGCCATCATCTCTGTAAGTTTTTCCATACTATGCTCTTCGTTCGGAATCGGTAACTGCGTGCTAATATAAGCCTTTGCTTCCCAAATCTCGATAATATCTTTGGGTTCAACCCAAAAAGGATCATACTCCTTATTATCTGAAACTAAACGAAGGCCTTTATCTTCTTTATATTTATAAGAAACGCGTTTGTACACGATACCTTCTGTATTTGAAATAATAATATACGTGTTTTTAGGTTTGATATGAAACCAATTCTCTACGTATTCACATACGATAATATCACCCGGCATTACAGGCAGCATAGAGTCTCCCTTTATCTCAAAGGCGCGGTAAGTACCACTTCCTAATATAGGTAAAGAAAATTTGGGCAATTCTGCTACATATTCCGGATCACCATAACCATTGAGATAGCCGGCGCTGGCTTTCACCGGAACTAGCTCAATATTCTCTTCATTTTTTTCATCCACAGTAATACTTAAAACACGGAGATTTGCTGCTATGCCTTTGGGCTTAGGCCTCCATCTCTCATCTATCTTTTCATTTACCAATTCATCCATACTCAACTCAAAGAAAGATGCTATTTCTTTTAGTAAACCATATTTAGGTTCTGCCCGTCCTTCTTCATATGCGCCTACAGAAGCTCTCTTTATAGATAAGGCATCCGCAAACTGCTGTTGAGTTAGTTTTTTGGTTTTTCTAAGGTATTTTATATTTGAAGCTATATGTGACATCTTATTAATATTATTTTTATTTGCTAATTAATTTAGTATATTTGAACCAATATATTTAGCAAGGGAGCTCAAATATACCAAAAATATTAGTTTATGAAAGCGGAAATATACGAAATTGCAATAATTACAGATAGCAACCGCTCCGATCTACGGGTGGTTTGTAATTGGAAAAAAGAAAATAATTTTTCTTTTGAAAGCCCTTTAAAAACGTACCGTTATGTGTGGATTGAACATTTTCAGGATGTAGAGAAAGCAGAAATTCAATTAAAGCACATACATACCTTTGCTCGAATACAACTTGAAAAAGTTATCCGTCGGCAAAATCC
>JAJYRG010000059.1 GCA_021794195.1 Bacteroidota bacterium | reverse complement strand
CGGTCAACCTCGAAACTGTATGTCCATTTACCCTTTGATCTGTCATAAAACAAAGGTAAGTATTTTTAGAAGCTAAAGCGAGATGCACTAAAGTGCATAGTTTTAACTATTTTTGAGACCAATAAATTATGCATTGATATTTATTACATAGTTTTATTGTCAATAAAAAAATTAACGCTTAACTTAGTTGCCCATATCAAGGAATTCAAATAAGTGAGATGATGACATTAGCATTTTTAAATATCGGTGGTCAAGAGATGATTTTCATCCTTATTGTCGTATTGGTACTATTCGGAGGGAAAAAACTACCGGAAATAGCGCGTGGTTTAGGTAGAGGTATCCGTGAGTTTAAAGATGCTTCAGAGGATATAAAACGTGAAATTTCGGATCAGATTAATGACTTTGAAAAAGATTTGGATGTAGAGGTGGATATAGACCCCACTTCAGAAAATGCTTCCGAAGAGTCGGAAATGGACGATAAACAAGAAAGTGTTTCTATCGAAGAAATAGATGAAGGAGCCGGGACAGAAGAAGATGACGAAAATGAAGAGCATACTGTACCCGTATTTACACCGGTTGAAGGAACATATAAACATAATCCGGGGGTGGATGCGGGCCCTCAAGAAGGATATCAATATGGCTATGCAGATAAGGACGCTTCTAAAGAAGACCCTGAAAGCATAGAGATAGAAGAAGCAGAGGTAGCAGAAAAAAAACCAAAAGTATCTGCTGAAGACAATTCTTCGGAATCTTTAGGTTTTACAGAAGAAGATGAAAACTCTAAAGAAACAGACAATACTTCCAAATAAAAATAACTGTAAGCAAAATAAAACATACAAGCTGTTGAAATAAAGCCAACAGCTTTCTTTTTTTATTGATAATTATGCAAAATTTTTCTCAAATCGCTCGCGATTTAGGCTTAGAAACCACGCAAATCAACAAAACTATCCAGCTTTTGGATGAAGGAGCTACTGTACCATTCATTGCCCGCTATCGTAAAGAGAAGACCGGTAGTTTGGATGAAGTGCAGATAAATGCAATAAGAGATAAAATTGCACAATTGCGCGAACTGAATAAAAGGAAGCTGAGCGTTTTAAAATCCATTGAAAAACAAGGGAAGTTGACTAATGAATTGCAAGAGAAAATCCAATCTTGCCTTACTTTACCTGAGCTTGAAGATGTGTACTTACCTTTCAAACCTAAGCGGCAAACACGAGCTACTAAAGCAAGAGAAAAAGGTTTGGAGGCTTTGGCCGAAGCAATTGTACAATATAAGGTGAAGGATTTGAAGGCACTAGCAGAAGAGTATATTGATTCTGAAAAAGGGGTAGAGTCCGCAGAAGAGGCTTTGGCAGGAGCAAGAGATATTATAGCAGAATATATTGCAGAAGATAAAGAAGTGCGTACAGAAGCACGTCAGTATTTTCTTGAAAACAGTTTGTTGGTTTCTAAAGTAATTCCTGGAAAGGAAGAGGAAGCTGTTAAATATAAAGATTATTACAATTGGTCTGAACCTTTAAGAAAAGCACTTTCGCATAGGGTTTTAGCGGTAAGAAGAGGAGAGAAAGAAGAGTTTTTATATTTGGATGTAACTGTAGAGGAAGATGAGCTGATTTCAAAAATAGAAGACCGTTTCATACAAGGAAAAAGTGAGGTGTCTGAGCAGATTCAACAAGCAATAGCAGATGGATATAAACGTTTGCTAAAACCGGGAATGGAAACCGAAATGCGCGTTTTATCACGGGAAAAAGCTGACGAAGAAGCTATAAAAGTTTTTGCAGAGAATGTGAGAGAACTGTTGCTGGCAGCACCTTTAGGGCAAAAACGGGTTTTAGCTATTGATCCAGGATATAGAACGGGCTGCAAAGTGGTAGTTTTGGACAGTCAGGGGCAACTGAAGAAAAACGCTACAATTTTTCCACATACCGGAGCACAAAAGAAGGTAGAAGCAGAGGAAACTATCCGTCATTTGATAAAAACGTTTTCAGTAGAAGCGATTGCTATAGGGAATGGAACGGCTGGCCGGGAAACCGAATCCTTTATTAAAAGCTTACCATTAAAAGATGTTTTGGTCATTACAGTTAATGAAAGTGGCGCTTCTATTTATTCAGCTTCTGACGTAGCAAGGGAGGAATTCCCCGATCAAGATGTGACCGTGAGGGGAGCAGTATCGATCGGAAGGAGATTAATGGATCCGTTAGCAGAACTGGTTAAGATAGATCCCAAATCAATTGGTGTAGGGCAATATCAGCATGACGTGGATCAAATAAAGCTACAAACTTCATTAGATGACACGGTGATTTCCTGTGTAAACTCAGTGGGGGTGGAGTTGAATACAGCGTCTCAACAAATATTAGCCTATATCTCAGGTTTAGGTCCTGCCCTTGCAAAAAATATTGTGGCTTATCGAGATCAGAACGGTGCTTTTACTTCTCGTAAAGAGCTTATGCAGGTACCTCGATTGGGAACCAAAGCGTTTGAACAGGCAGCTGGATTTTTACGCATCCGAAAGGCGGAAAACCCTTTGGACATGTCGGCGGTTCACCCTGAACGGTATGATTTGGTAGAGCGAATGGCTCGTGATCTTAAATGTCAGGTGAAAGAGCTGATGACAAATGCGGACTTAAGAAAGAAACTTAAACTTGAAAAATATATCTCTGAAGAGGTAGGATTGCCTACTTTGCAGGACATTCTAAGTGAACTCTCTAAGCCGGGAAGAGATCCGAGAGACAAATTTGAAGAATTTTCTTTTACAGATGGCATTAATAATATTTCTGATGTGAAAGTTGGGATGAAGCTGCCCGGTATAGTGACTAACGTGACAAATTTTGGAGCTTTTGTAGACATAGGAGTACAACAAGATGGACTGGTCCATATCAGCCAATTGTCAAATGGGTTTATCTCTGATCCTGTTCAAGTGGTCAAAGTGCAACAAAAAGTAACCGTAACGGTGATAGAAGTAGATGAAAAAAGAAACCGAATCAGCTTGAGTATGAAAGCTGAAGGTGTAAAAAAGAAATCCAGAAAGAAAAAGAATTTAAACAATGATTTTTCTGAAAAATTAAACGCATTAAAATCCAAATTTGGTTGATTTTTTCTATTCTTGTTTTTTTGAAAAAGTGAATCCGGTTTGTAAAGCCGATAAAAATAGAAACAAATATTTTTGATTATTAACATTATCATTATGAGTTTGTATATTTGATTGTATAATCATGTTTGATAATCGATAGGTATAAAAAGATGAGAAATACACTTTTCTTATTTTACTTTTTAGTTATTTACGCCATAGCCCAATTGCTTTGGTGGGGGTATATGTGGTTCTCTCTTGAACCGAATCGCAAGGGAATGATTATCGGAGAAGGGATGATATTCTTATTGATCTTCCTGGTAGGGGCTTTGAAATTGAAAAATCATTTTAAAAAAGAGCACGAAAACCAAAAACAACAAGAGAATTTTTTATTGGCGATTACACATGAATTAAAGTCTCCATTAGCTTCTGTTAAGCTTAATATCCAGACGATTATGAAGCGGGATTTGGACAGGGAGAAACAGCACCTTTTATTAAGCAACTCTTTGAAAGATGTGGAGCGGCTGGATGATTTAGTCGAAAATATTCTATTGGTTACCAAATTGGAAAGCAAAAGTTTTAATTTGCCGAGAGAAGAATTTAATTTCACGGCACTGATAGAAAAAATTACGGCCAGAATGCAAGAGCATGCCTGTTCTTCACAAGTCATAAAAACAAGCTTAAAACCGGATGTGTTTTTGTATGCAGATAAATTTGCAATTTCTATCGTAGTGACTAATTTAATTGAAAATGCAATTAAATACTCCCCACCTTGTGCCCACGTGAATGTGGTGTTGCAAGATAGAGGCGGAAATTTAACTTTTTCGGTATCAGACCACGGTGAAGGTATTGCAGTTGAAGAAAAAAAGCTTATATTTAATAAATTCTATCGCGTGGGAAATGAATCTACGCGTACGAAGAAAGGGACAGGCTTGGGCTTATTTGTCGTAAAGACTGTCTTACAGAAACATAATGCCCAAATTAAAGTAATGGATAACACTCCTTCGGGCAGTATTTTTGAAATAACATTTGATAATAATCGGCATGCAAGCTAAACACAGAATTCTATTAGTCGAAGATGAAGAACATCTATTAGAGGCGATTAAACTTAATTTAGAACTGGAAGGATATAAGGTATCCACCGCTTCGGACGGTCGCAAAGCTTTAGATATTTATAAAGAAGAGCGCTTTGATTTGATAATTTTAGATGTTATGATTCCCGAAATAGATGGCTTTCAGGTAGCGGAAACAATTCGTTTGCAAAACAATGAAGTGCCAATTATGTTTCTTACGGCCAAAAACAGCAGTGAAGATCGCATTACCGGTCTGAAAAAAGGGGCAGACGATTACATGGTAAAACCATTTAATCTTGAAGAACTCATTCTGCGGGTAGGAAACTTAATTCGCCGAGGCTTAAAAGGAGAAGATTTAAAGCAGTTGAATCAATATAGAATTGGAGATAAAACCATCTTTTTTAATTCTTACGAACTGCACCATGATGATGGCAAAGTAGTCTCCCTGACTAAAAAAGAAACTATGCTTCTCAAACTTCTTATTGAGCGTAAAAACGAAGCGGTTTCACGAGAACAGATATTGGAGACGGTATGGAATTACGATGTGTATCCTTCTACCCGGACAATAGATAATTTTATCCTTACTTTTAGAAAATATTTCGAGCCCGAGCAGAAAAATCCAATTTATTTTCATTCTATTAGAGGGGTAGGATATAAATTTACAGATCACCCGGAGAAAGCTTCATAAACTGGTGTATGACGTCTAAGGCAAGATACATAGTTATTGGTATTGCCGTAGGTTTTCTCCTGTATGCGCTTTACTTTCAGTATTATACCATTTCCTTTTATATTTTTGGGTTCATCGGGTATCTGGTGTGGAGTCATTTTCGGGAAGGGACAGTTTTTTTGGCTACTCAGGCATTTCATAAGCAGGATTATGATAGAACGAAAAATTTACTTCTGGAAATAAAATACCCGGACCAATTGCGAAAAGGGCGACGGAATTACTATGAATTTATGTGGGGTAACATTTTGTTGAAAGAAGGAGATATAGATAAAGCTGAATACCACTTTCAGATGGCTTCGCGTTTGCCCTGGAAAAGAGAGTATGAAAAAGCCATGGTGTTGATAAATCTTGCTAATATAAGTTTGCGTAAAAAAGATGAAGAAAGAATTATAGCCTATCTTGATCTAACCGATGAACTGAAGTTAACCGCCAGACAAGAAGCCATAGTGCAGAAAATACGAAAAGAAGTGAAAAAGAGAAAAAATAACGACGGAGAAATAAGGAGATGATTTATTGCTGCCCTTTTACTATTCTTGAGAAGGAATTTTAAATTAATGAGGAGTGATGCCGCATACGGTATGTGGAACTTGTCCTTTCAGAAATTACAGTATGCTTTTGTATTTTCAAATGTTAATATCTAACTTTGGGGTCTGTGGTCAACTAGAAAAAAGTGATCAACTAACAAGAAAGGAATAAACCAATGTCTTCTTTTTTATCTGAATTTGATATCAAACGCTTGTTCGAACAGTTTTACCCGGGGCTTGTAGAGTTTTCCAGTCGCCTTGTTTATTGTCAGGAGAGTGCGAGAGATATTGTTCAGGATGTATTTGTTAAATTGTTGGTCGACGATACGCTGGTGCTGAAAGATGAACATTATCTAAAAACCTACTTATACTCAATGGTGAAAAATGCTTGTTTTAACGAGCTGAGAAAACAAGAGGTTAAAGGCCGTTATTTGGAATATCAAAAAAGAACAGATTCTGAAGAGGAAGATATTTTGGAAGCGTTGATATATGCCGAATCGATAAATCAATTATATGCAGCTATCGAAACGTTGCCGGAGGCTTGCAGGAAAGTTTGCAATATTACCTACATAGAAGAAAAATCGAATTCTGAAGCCGCAGAAATTACTGAAACTTCTATAAATACAATAAAAACCCACAAAAGAAGAGCCCTTGAATTGCTTAGAAAACAAATAATTCCTTCTATAAAAGCTATAAAAACTTTCTTTTTGTTCTTTTTTTAAATTTCTTTTCATCCTTTTCCTTTAGCAATGTGTCTAACTTATAAAATGGGGAAGAAAACTTCCTCTTTTATCAGGATTTATATTTATGGATTCACATTTGCTGAGAATAGCGGGACTTATCAAAAAAAACTCAACGGGGGATATTTCAGCCCGGGAAAGAGAGGAATTGCTTCAGTGGAAAGAAAAATATCCGATTCTTCAGCAATGGATTGAAAATCCGGATGAAAAGCAAGAGGAAATAGAACAACGGTTATCGCAACTTTTGGCAGAAGATATACTTTCAGATTGGAAGTTGATCCAGAAAAAGGTCGGGCAACCTTCAAAATCAAAAAAATATTATGGGATCGCAGCAGCTTCTATCCTTATACTCATGACATTGGGTTTTTGGATACAAAACAAGCAGTGGCTTTCTAAGCCTATAGAGCAGAATCTGACACACAAGACTGAAGAGGTCATACCGGGGAAAAATAAGGCTGTCCTTACTTTGTCTGATGGAAAGAAAGTAGCTCTGGGGGAGGGGGTAAGCCAATGGGTACAGGAAGGTAGCTTAGAACTTTCTGCAAAGGAGGATAAACTTGATTATTCTTCCCAGCAGTTAACAGAAGTATACACGCATAGGTTAGAAGTTCCCATAGGCGGAACTTATCGGGTACGGCTGAATGATGGGACACAGGTTTGGTTGAATGCAGACTCTGAATTGGAATTTCCCTCCGTCTTTACAGGGGAGGAAAGAGTAGTCAGTGTAAAAGGAGAAGCCTACTTTGAAGTTGCCAAAGATTCTTCAAGACCTTTTAAAGTAGAGGTGAATGGTACAGTGGTAGAAGCCCTCGGCACGGCTTTTAATGTCAATACGCATTTGAGTCCGGAAGCAGTAAAAACAATTCTCACAGAAGGAAAAATTCGTGTCTCAGCGGACAAACAGCAGGAAGTAATAAATAGAGGATATGCTACTATAAGTAGCCGGGAAAACATTTTGGTGGAAGAAGCCGATATAGAAGAAGCTTTGGCCTGGAAGGATGGTTATTTTTACTTTAACAGCAAAAATCTTAAAGATATACTCGGTGAAATATCAAGGTGGTATGATGTGGAGTTACAATTAGAGACAGCTATAAGCGCAGATAAATATAAAGGAGGGATAAAACGGACGGAATCGATAGGAGCAGTATGTGATATCTTAACAGATCTGACGGATTATGTGATCGAGATCAATAATAGAACTTTAATAGTTAAAAAAACGGCATGAAGAAAAATATTAGAATGTAAAAGAAGCTTCATACAAAAACTGGAGGTACGGCCATACCTCCAGAAAGTTTGATTAGGCTTTTCGACAAACTATTTTGCAATCAAATAATTATGTATAAACCTTATATCTATTCAAAAATATGGAATATAACCTTGTTGAGCAACATCAATTTTTAAAACGACGTTGTCAAACCTTCTTTAAATTATTAATGATCATGAAATTGACTTTTCTGATTATCCTTTTAACCACATTGAATGCAGTTTCGATGGGCGTGGCGCAGACGGTTGATCTCCAGCTGAAAAACTCAACCTTAGAAAATGCTTTTTCGTCTATCAAAGAGCAGACAGGCTATCGGTTTATATACAAAGAATCGGTTATTAAAGATGTTCCCCGGCTGAGTGTAAACTTGAAAGATAAATCTCTTGAGGTAGCCTTACAGATTTTGTTGAAGAATCAGCCCTTAGAGTATCAGATACATGAAGGTACTGTGGTGATCAAGTCGAGGGCTGAAGCTGAAGCCACTGTGGAGACTTCTATTAAATCCGTACAGCAAAGGCAAATAAGAGGTAAAGTAACCGATGAAGAGGGGAGCCCTTTGGTAGGGGTGACTGTTACGGTAAAAGGGAAGAATATAGCTGAAACTACTGACAATGAAGGAGAGTTTGAGATTAAGGCTGATGCAGGTGAGGCTCTGGTGTTTACCTATATAGGTTTTATATCACAAGAGGTCGTATTACAAAACACCTCTTTTATGGAAATAGAATTGCAGACGGAGCAAGAAAGTTTGGATGAAGTAATTGTTATAGGATATGGAACTACGACACGTCGTTCAGTGGTAGGAGCAGTAGATCAAGTTCAATCAAAAGTATTAGAGAATAGACCCGTTTCTAATGTTACGCAAGCTTTGCAAGGAGCATCTCCAAGTTTGAATATTCAGCAAAAAAGTATGGACCCCAATAATAATTCTATGAATATTAATATAAGAGGTGTTTCCACTATGAATAGTAATGCGCCTTTAGTGGTTATTGATGGGTTAGTCACTGATGGAGGAGCTTTGAATAAATTAAACCCCTCAGATATTGAAAGCGTTTCAGTATTGAAAGATGCAGGAACAGCAGCTATTTATGGATCAAGATCCGCAAATGGTGTTATTTTAATCAAAACAAAAGAAGGGGAAAAAGGACAAAAACCAACCGTTAACCTTTCTTCATTAACAGGAATGCAGGATCCGAACGTGTTGTTCTCGCCTGTAAAGGGATATCAAAATGCAACGTTAAGAAACTTAGCACTTGCTAATACTAATCAATCGCTTGAGTTTACCCCCGAAGAAATTCAGGATCTATATGAGCATCGGTCTGAAGAAAAATGGAATTATGATGAGATCTTACAGTCAGCATTACAACAAAATCACAATATCCAAATTGGAGGAGGAGGAGAGAATTCCACTTATATGTTTTCTGGAGGGTATGTGGATCAGAAAAGTAATTTTATC
The DNA here is from genome assembly GCA_021794195.1 of Bacteroidota bacterium. Classification (GTDB taxonomy): domain Bacteria; phylum Bacteroidota; class Bacteroidia; order Sphingobacteriales; family Sphingobacteriaceae; genus Sphingobacterium. The sequence goes on along the minus strand of JAJYRG010000059.1, from coordinate 9,583 downwards.
GGCAATGAAAAGTTCGGTTTTCAAAGATTTAACTTACGTTCTAATCTAAGCATGGAATATGATAGGTTTAAATTGAATACTATTTTAGCTTATTCGCGTTACAACGGGCTTAATAATACTGCAACCAATGCTATTATAAACTCCTCAAGAGTTCCGCCTTATTATTATTATAACATGCAAGCATCTAATGGTCAGTATTTGGTGAACAATGTATTAAATGATCAGAATCCATTAGCAGAATTAAGTGAAGGAGGATATCAAAAACATGATAATGATTATTTTAATGCTAATGTAGCTTTAGATTTTAGGATAACTGATGGTCTTAAATTAAAAGGGGTATTCGGGGCGGATTTAAATGCAGATCACCGTTTTATAAGGAGAATTCAAGTACCGTTGTATTCAAGCGCAGAAGCCTCGCAACCCTCAGCACATGTAAATACTAATAGAAATACTGAAGATTTTAATGAAAAAGCTACCTTATTGAATTATCAATTACTTTTAGAATATGACAACAAGATTGATAAACATGATATTAAAGCTTTATTTGGTGCGACAAATGAGTCTTATACGCGGAAACAAAACGAAATTAAATTAAAGTTTACAGATCCCATTTTAGGAACACCTACTACAGGAACTGAAATAGATCCGAGTAGCAAGACTACCCCTAGCGGTACTCTTGAAACGAGTATCACATCAATAATAGGTAGATTGGGATATTCCTATGATGACAGGTACTTTGCAGAAGCAGCGTTTAGGTACGACGGTTCTTCAAGATTTGCCTCAGCAAATCGGTGGGGAATGTTCCCTTCGATCTCTTTAGGCTGGAGGGTTTCCCAAGAGAACTTTATGAAAGATTATAGAGACAGAATAGGGGAATTAAAGGTGCGTTCCTCTTATGGTGTCCTTGGAAATCAAGATATGTCACCGTATCAATATCTAACTGTTTACTCTTCCTTTAATAATGTATACGGTTTTAATAATGAATCTGTAACGGGAGCTGGTTTTACGTATGGGAATGAAGATCTCAGATGGGAGAAAACATATAATTTTAATGTAGGTGTAGACGCCTCATTCTTTAATCATAAGTTGAATGCAAGTTTTGATTACTTTCATAAAAACACAGTGGATATATTATTGACACCTACTATTCCTAGCGTATTTGGAACAACACTTAGTAAAACAAATGCGGGAAAGATGAAGAACCAAGGTTGGGAATTTGTATTGTCTTATTCAGAAAGTACGGGTGAGTTCCATCATAATGTTTCTGTGAATATTGGGGATTCGTATAACGAAGTTACTTATTTCCAAGGAGAAGAGAATATTTCTACAGTTGATGGTGTGAGCAAAATAATTCGCGAGGGGCTTCCTTATAATGCATATTACGGTTATAAAGTTCAAGGATATTTTAGAAATAAAACTGAAATAGAAGCTTCTGCTCTTCCCGTTGGAGTTAGTCCTTCAGACTTAAGTCCAGGAGATGTAAGATACGTGGATAGAAATGGAGATGGTATTATTGATTCTAAGGATCGTTTTGTACTTGGGCATGGCTTCCCTAGGTATAATTTTGGAGTGACTTATGATGTAAGCTATAAGCAGTTCGATTTTAGCATGTTTTGGCAAGGTGTGGGTAAGAGAGATATGATGGTTAGAGGGGAATTGGTAGAACCTTTTCATGAGAATTATTCATATGCAATTTATCAGCATCAATTAGATTACTGGACACCTACAAATTTAAGTTCGGCTTGGCCACGATTAACAGCAGCTGGATCAAGCTCTACTCAAAATAATTATCAATTGAGTAGCGATATATATAAATTCAAAGGAAATTATGCAAGGTTAAAAAATATACAAATTGGTTACTCCCTTCCAAATTCGATCACTGAGAGAGCAAAGTTACAAAATGCACGGATTTTTGTAAACGCCCAGAACTTGTTTACGTTCAATATTAACTCCTGGATAGATCCTGAATCTTCTGAATTTGATAGCAATATGAATGGTTCATCAAATAGCGGAAGGAATTATCCTACATTAAAATATTACGGATTTGGAGTAGAGGTTAAATTTTAATAATTATGGAAATAAATAAAATAATAAAAATATTTGGGTGGCTAACTGTTATTATTCTTAGCCTCCACTCCTGTAATACTATGGAACCCATACCTACTGATAATTATACAGATGCAACTTTTTGGCGCTCAGCTTCTAATGCTGATCAAGTTGTCAATATGGCGTATAGCCAAATGTATTCTGCAGATAAAATGTGGAGCGATGAGGCACTAAGTGATAATATATTTGAAGGAAGAAGAAATACAGACCAAAGGATTATTAGAAACGGAATTGCAAACCCAGAACTTGCATTATTCGAAAACGAATGGAAAAGTGCTTATGAAGGATTGAAAACATGCCATATTTTTTTAGCTAACATCGAAAGAGTTCCTGATGTAGATTTACAATGGTTGGCGAGAAGAACGGCCGAAGTTAGATTTATTCGTGCTTTTATATACTTTCGACTCGTGAATTTTTATGGAGATATTCCTTTTTTTACTACAGATATATCTCTGGAAGAGTCTTACAATAAAGAAAGGACTGCAAAAGCTGATGTTTTACAATTTATCCGCCAAGAATTGACAGAGATTACCCCACATTTAATGAAAAAAGAAGAGCTTTCTAATGAAGATAAGGGGCGTATTACAAAGGGAGCAGCAATAGCTTTACAGGCTAGAACATACCTATATGAGAGCGATTGGCATCAGACCATAAACTATTGTGATAGCCTGATAAATTATCATGAAGTTTATGGAGAATATAGCTTGTTTTCTGATTATTCTGGGTTGTTTCAAGCTTCTAATGAATATAATGAAGAGGTAATATTGGATTATGCTTATGTACCTTCTTTAAAGACTTGGAGCAAATATTATGATGCAGCTCCTCTATCGGCGGGGGCTAGAGTGAATGATTATGCTCCTGTGCAAAGCTTAGTAGATAATTATCTAACCTTAGACGGTAAGTCCGTTTCAGAGGATCCTGATTATAATGAAGATAATCCATATGAGGATAGGGATCCCAGACTACAGGCTACGATAGTAGTTGATGGGGGAGAGTGGGTTGATTTTGATGGAAGTAAAAGAACGATCTACACAAAACCGGGTAGAGGAAATTCAGAAACTGAAAAAATGGATGAGTTTAAAGGTACAAGCGCGAACTCTTCACCTACAGGTTATTATATGAAGAAGTATTATGATCCTACAGCAACTCAGGTTTTTGAATCTGGCTTGAATATAATAATGTTTCGGTATGCAGACATATTATTAATGTATGCAGAGGCTAAAAATGAAGTGGGAGAACTTGATAGTCAAATTTGGGAGACAACAATAAAAGCTTTGCGGGAGAGAGCGGGCTTTACTACTCAAGAAGCGTTAGCTTACCCATCCAATTTGTCTGAAGAAGAAATCAGACAAATTATCCGTCAAGAAAGGAGAAGCGAATTAGCTTTAGAAGGTCTTAGGTATTTTGATATCATTCGATGGAAAGAGGGCAAAGATTATTTAGAAGGTACGGTATATGGAGCTAAGTTTGCGAACAATAATACGGAGTATATTAAACTTGATGAACGACGTTTTGATGAAAATAGAGACTATCTATGGTCTTTACCAAGACAGCAAATTGATTTAAATAAAAATTTATTACCTAATAACCCAGGATACGCCAATTAATAAAAAAATACAATGAAAAAAATATCATATATAACTGTAAGCCTGTTTACTTTTGTTGTTTTACAATTTTCTTGCTCTACTAAAGACATGAATTTTAAAGATGTTGAGTTAACAGAAGTTGAAAACTTTTTTGAACCACAGGATAATAAAACAATTAAATTAATTAGCTCTAGTTCTGCATCAGTATTCTTTGAATGGGAATACGCTCTTGCTCAGGATGGGGGTGGAGCTCAATATGAAGTTATTTTCGATAAAGTAGGAGGTGATTTTAGTAAGCCTTTATATAAAGTTCTGGCGAACAATAAAGGCTTAGAAAATAACGCATATGTATCTCACAAAACACTTAATACAATAGCTGCTCTTGCAGGGATAAATCCGGGAGAAAGTGGAGATGTGCAATGGAGTGTTATTTCTTCTAGGGGTATAAATACGGTATTGTCCTCTCAGATAAGAACAATAAACATTACAAGTCTGGAAGGTTTTGCAGAAATACCAGCGGAATTATACATCACTGGCGAAGGTACTGAGTCGGGAGATAACGTGTCAGAAGCACTACCGTTTAAGCAGACGGCTGCAGGAGAATTTGAGATTTATACGAATTTAGAGTCGGGCGAAGGTTTTCAGTTTATCGAAAGAAGAGATGAAAATGCAAAACGCTTTTATTCGTCAGATTTGTCAAAACTTAAAGAAGTATTAGAATCGGACGACTCAAGAGTGGAAGAATCAGGGGTCTATAGAATTTCACTGGATTTTAATGCAGCTACAATTTCAATGACTCGGATAAAATCTTTGGGTCTATGGTTTTCGCCCGATAATAAAGTGCTTTTTGAATTACCTTATAAAGGTAAGGGAATCTGGGAAGGAACAGGAACCGTTAATTTTAAGGAAGAAAGTTGGGGCAAAGATGAAAGGTATAAATTTCAAATGGAGGTTGTAAAACAAGGAGATACGGTTGTTGAACAGTTAGGAACAAAGAATCCGACGGATAGTAAACCAAATGAATCAAGCCCAGCTTCGTATTATCATATTAAACTATTAGACGAAGTCAGCCAGTGGGATGATAAATGGAAGTTTGCTTCTGAAGTCGACGGTAATGAAGTTACAATATCAGTCCTTTTGCAAGGAGATAATGATTATACACATTCAATAAAAATTAATTAAAATGATAACAAAGAGCTTTAAAGTATTAAGTTTATTAATTGTTATAGCCAGTTTTTTAGGGTGTGAAAAAATAAATGATCCTTACCTGTATGAGGACGAATTAGGAGTAAGTTGGAAAGAGATGGCAGATCGATCTACAGATGTTCTTTTAAGTCAGTTCTGGAACTCCGAAGAACATTACTTTAATTATGGTAACAATAATTCGAATTTAGATTTTCATTATTGGCCTAATGCACACGCTATGGATGTTGTTATTGATGCTTTTTTAAGAACTAAAGATGAAGAATTTGAAAAATATTTCCAACAATGGTTTGAAGGCGTTAGAATAAAAAATGGTAATACATATTATAATAATTTTTATGACGATATGCAGTGGAACGCACTGACTATGCTAAGATTATACAACGTTACCAACGAACAAGTTTATTTAGATGTCACAATTGATTTATGGAAAGATATCATAAAAGGGTGGAATGAAGAGTTTGCAGGGGGAGGTATTGCTTGGGAAAAACAACAGCTTTATTCTAAAAATGCTTGTTCAAATGGTCCAGCAAGTATTTTAGCAGCCCGCTTGTACAATGTAACAGGTGATGAAGAATATTTAGATTGGTCTCAGAAGATTTATGAATGGCAAAAGAATACTTTATTCAATAGAGTAACAGGCGCTGTATATGATAATATAAATGGGCAAACCGATGAAATAAATACAGTGTCACTGACCTATAATCAAGGTACTTTTTTAGGAGCTGCGGTCGAGTTATATAAAATCACTCAAAATCCAGTCTACCTTAATGATAGCCAGAAAACTGCAAATTATACATTAACAAAATGTATAGATGCGGCGAATAACGTGCTTAGAGATGAGGGATCAGGAGACGGAGGTCTTTTTAAAGGAATTTTTATGAGATATTTAGTGCAGTATTTACAAATTGAGGAGGGGGATGAAGCTTTTCGCTTAAAATTTGAGAGCTTTCTGAAAAACAACGCTAAAATTGCGTGGACGAAAGGTACAAACCCTGACCTCTTACTCTTCGGTCCAAATTGGGCTGAAGTTCCAATCGGTCAAACCACACAGTTGACTAGCCAAATAAGCGCAGCTATGTTATTCGAACAAGCAAGCTTTTATGAGAATGATTAGTAAATTACGCTTGAATATATTTTTTGAATAGGTTATCTTATCGGATTGAAGAGTTTGAGATGAGAAAACAAACAGGCTCAATCAGGCTATTTGGATAAAAATAATAATATGTATAAAAAAAAGTATAAGCCGGTTATACACACCGCCATTTTATTCTTGACTTTAACAGTGTTATCCTGTACCGTCCAAAAATCGGGTAAGGATAAAAACTTAACAAATTATGTCAATCCATTTATCGGAACGGCACCTCTATTGGATTCTGCTATGATCGGTTATACACCGCCAAAGGATTGGAGAGTATGGGCAGGATTAGTTTTTCCGGGTTCGTCAGTACCCAATGCGATGGTGCAGTTAAGCCCCATGACTAAATACGGAAGCGGAGCTGGGTATGAGTATGAAGATACAGAAATATTGAGCTTTACACATACGAATAAAGGGCATTGGAACCTTTGCAATATACCTATATTGCCGGTTTCTGAAAATGCGCAAGCTCCTTTTCGATCCTCCTTTACACATGCAGAAGAGAAAGCCTCGCCAGCGTATTATGAAGTGTTTTTGAAAGATTATAGAGTGGGAGTGAGGCTAAGTTCCACCTTAAGAGCCGGTATTCATGAATATACCTATGAAAATAATGAAGATAAACGGATTTTATTTGATCTGGCAAAAGCAAATAATAATGTTTCGGATTGGAATATTCAACAGGAAGGAAATACACTCAAAGGCTTTCAAAGGATGGGAGGAGAAACCGTTTTCTTTTTTGCGGAAGTAAGTCAGGAAATAGAAGATGTAGATATCCATAAGCCCGGAAAGAAAGAAGGGTATGCCCTGGTTAAATTGGCAAACGAAGGTGGGAAAACTGTCACACTCAAAGTCGGAATTTCCTTTGTGAGCAGTGAAAACGCGGAAGAGAATTTAAAACAGGAGATGGGCGATCGGACTTTTGAGGATATTCATAGAAGTGGGCAGGAAGAGTGGAACCAGCTGTTATCTCAAATAGAGATTAAGGGAGGGACGGATAAACAGAGAGAACTGTTTTACTCTTCATTGTACCGCTCGTTTTTATGGCCAGCTTTACGGAGCGACGTAAATGGAGAATTTACGGACGCGAAAGGCGAAGTGCGAAAAGAAAATTTTAATTATTATACAATTCCTTCATTATGGGACACTTACCGTAATAAAGATATCCTCATGGGATTAATGCGTCCAAATCTTACAAACGATGTTATTAAGTCATTGATCCACAGAGGAGAAGTTACCGGATTTATTCCTACATTTTTTCATGGAGATCATGGAGCGCCATTTATCGTAGGATCTTATTTTAGAGGAATTAGAGATTTCGATATTGAGAAAGCTTATGACATTCTCTTAAACAACGCGTATAATGAAAAAGGGCCTAGACAATTTTTAGGGGAATATATTTCTAAAGGTTTTATTTCTGATCCGGATGTGAAAAATCCACATGTGGAAACTAAAGGAAGAGCGGGAGTATCTAAAACCCTGGAATATGCATATGATGATTACTCTTTATCCTTGCTGGCGAAAGAGTTGGGAGATGAGAAGCATTATCAGGATCTACAGAAACGTTCAAAAAATTATAGAAATGTATTCGATAAAAACACCTATTTTATGCGAGGTAGGTTGGAAAATGGAGATTGGATTGATCCGTTCAACCCTGAGTATCCTTATTATGAATATATGTACCGCGAAGGAAATGCCTGGCAGCTGTCGTTTTATGTCCCTCATGATATGCCCGGATTGATTGACTTGTATGGGGGAAATGAAAAGTTTGAAGAAAAACTGGATTCGCTTTTCAGTACTCCATGGAATCCTAATTATATCGCCCGTAATATTTCCGGCTTTATCGGACAATACAGCCATGGGAATCAACCCGGTCATGAAGCTCCGTTTTCTTACCATTTTATTGATAAGCCTGAGAAATCCCAACAGGTGATTGATAATATTTTAAATAATTACTACGGAGTGGGCGAACAAGGTTTAGCTTTGGTAGGTATGGATGATGCGGGCGAAATGTCTTCTTGGTATGTGTTTGGCGCATTAGGTTTTTATCCCTTATCGCCTGCTGATACAGAATATTTGGTAACTGTACCTCTTTTTGATGAAATAAAACTGAATTTAAAGGGTAGCGAGGAATTGATTATAAAAAAACCGAACAAAGGTAGAGTTCTTAAATCTACAGTGGTAAATGGGGAAGCGAATAAGGAGTATTTTATCCCTCACACTCTGTTGAAGAATGGAGGGATCTTGGAGTATAAAACTGAGTAAAAGAGTGTCTCGATAAGTGATGTTAGTCATGGTGTGGAGCGCTCGTTTTACTCAATAGGATCTTGATTTTCATCCTCTTTTGAATTCTTGTTTTTGTCTTTGTTCATTTTCATTATTGGTTCTAAAGATTGAAATCCTTCTAAAAAATTCATGGGAATCGGCATCAATACATAGCTGGTGTTTTCGGAAGCTACCTCAGTCATAGTCTGTAAGAATCGGAGTTGTAAAGCTGCGGGGGCCGTTTCAATCATTTTAGCAGCATCCACTAAACGTTTTGCCGCTTGAAACTCCCCTTCTGCATTGATGATTTTAGCACGGCGGACCCTTTCTGTTTCCGCTTGGCTTGCCATGGCCCGCTTCATGTTTTCCGGAAGTACAACATCTCTTATTTCTACAGATACAACTTTTATTCCCCATGGTTCAGTTTGTGCGTCTATCCCTTCCTGAATATGTTTGTTGATTTTTTCCCGTTGTGCCAGCAAATCATCCAGTTCTACTTGGCCGACTGTACTTCTTAAAGTTGTCTGAGCAAGCATGGAAGTAGCGTAAATGTATTTCTCAACTTGAATTACGGCTGCTTCTGCATTTACTACTCTGAAAAAAGTAATAGCATCCACGTTGACGGTTACGTTGTCTTTGGTAATGACTTCTTGTTTATCTACATTGATAGTGAGTACCCGAAGATCAACTTTCTGAACCTTATCTATAAAGGGGACAAGGAGAATAAGACCTGGGCCTTTTGTACTTTGATACTTTCCGAGCCTAAAGACTACAGCCCGTTCGTATTCTCTTAATATTTTAAAAACCTGAGTGATTAAGACCCAAACGATTAGAATCAAAGGAACAATCCAAGTAAGGTTAAATGTAAAATTTCCAATTTCTTCCATAGTGTTGTATATTTTGTGTAAGTCGATTTATTTAAAGACAGAAAAATTGCCTCGTTAGTTTTTGAATGTCTTATGTATTCTCTTTCATAGGTGAAAGCCTTTCGACTATTAAAGTTAAGCTTTCTACTCCAATGATTTTACAGTTTTCGTCCTTTTTAATTTTTTCATCCTTTATGCTGACGGCATTCCAATACTCCCCCATTACGAAGACACGGCCTTTTTCAGAGGTCACCGTGTCGATGACTTTTGCGGTTTTGCCGACCATAGCGTTATACCCGGTTACTGGTTTTCTAAATTGAATACGAATCCCCTCATAAGCAATCCATATAAAAAACAGGGTGGTAAGGAGCGTAGCGGGCAGCAACCAAGTAAGGGAAAGAGACATTGACTCGGGTAAATCC
>JAJYRG010000058.1 GCA_021794195.1 Bacteroidota bacterium | reverse complement strand
GAGATGCGTTTTGAAGAACAGAATGATTGGTTTGATGTAAAAGCATTTGCTCAATTTGGAGAATTTAAAATCCCTTTCATCGAATTACGGGAATATATTTTAAATCATATTGTGGAGTTCCCACTACCTAACGGGCAAATTGCCATTATTCCCGACGCCTGGTTTGCACAATATAAAGAAGTTTTCGAATTTTCCTTAAAAGATAAGCTACAATTGGATAAGAAGTATGTCGGTCTCGTACAAGAAGCAACAAAGCATACGGAAACAGCAATTGAGCAAAAACTAGAAAAGCTTCAAACTTTTGAAGGTATCCAAGACATATCCACCCCAAAAGGTTTTAAAGGAGAATTAAGACCCTATCAAAAAGCTGGTTTTCAATGGTTTTTATTTTTACAAGAATATACTTTTGGAGGATGTCTGGCGGATGATATGGGACTGGGTAAAACAATTCAAACTCTTGCTCTCTTACAACACGAAAAGGAAAGTAAAAATAATTCACATCTAAAAACTTCTTTATTAGTCCTACCTACTTCCTTAGTATATAATTGGTATAAAGAAGCAGAAAAATTCACACCAGAGCTTAAAATATTGCTACATACTGGCTACAACCGCGAAAAGCAGTCTGATAAATTTACTGACTATGATCTCGTGATAACTACATATGGCATTATGCGGAGTGATGTGGATATGCTTGAAGAGTACTATTTTAATTATATTATATTGGATGAAAGCCAAAACATCAAAAATCCGAATTCAAAATCTTTTCAAGCCATAAAGAAATTAAAGAGTAGATTTAAATTAGCATTAAGTGGAACTCCTATCGAAAATACTGTTGCCGATTTATGGCCCCAAATGCATTTCCTGAATCCAGGTTTATTAGGAAGCCATCACTTTTTTCAAAAAGAGTTTGTACAAACAATAGAAAAGCAAAAAAATGAAAGAAAAGCTGAGAAACTGCAAGCTATAGTTAAGCCATTTATTCTGCGTAGAACAAAAGAACAAGTAGCCACTGAACTTCCACCAAAAACTGAACAAATCGTATATTGTCCTTTAACAGAAGAACAAGAAAACACCTATGAAAGCATTAAATCTGAATATAGAAATATATTATTGAAAAGCACCATTGACGACAGCCCTCGTCCTACACACATTACAATATTACAAGGTCTGACCAAACTGCGCTTATTGGCCAATCACCCAAAGATAATGGATGAGAATTATGCAGAAAGTTCAGGTAAATTTGAAGCTGTTTGTGAGCGCTTAGAAGCTGTTATTGCGGAGAAAAACAAAGTTCTTATCTTTTCTCAATTTGTCAAGCATCTGTATCTTTTTAAAGACTATTTAACAGAAAATGATGTCAATTATTCCTATTTAGATGGGAGCACAAGCAACCGGGAAGAAGAGGTAGAACGGTTTAAAAAGGATGACGATATACATGTTTTTTTGATATCCATAAAAGCGGGTGGCGTCGGCTTGAATCTTACTGAAGCAGAATATGTATTTATACTTGACCCATGGTGGAATCCTGCCGTAGAGCAGCAAGCTATCGATCGCACACACCGCATTGGCCAAACAAAAAATGTGTTTGTTTATAAGTTCATCACTAAAGATACGGTAGAAGAAAAGATTGTCGCTTTACAAGAACGAAAAAAGAGATTGGCTGAACATTTAATTACTACAGAAGAAAGTTTTATGAAATCATTAAGCAAAAAAGATCTACAAGACATTCTAACGTAAAGAAAAAACTGAAAATATTTTCACATTTGAAAACAACACTAAAAACATGAGAATTGTAATTGTTTTTTTAATAGCTCTCCTCAGTAAAACTATGTATGCTCAGGATTTTAATTATGAAGAGGATAAAGTAGGAACATACGAACTGCCCGAGCTTTTGATAACCTTAAATGGGAAGAAAGTCAAGAATAAAGCAGATTGGGAAAATATGCGTAGAGAGGAAGTTATCGGATTATTTCAAGAGCATATTTATGGCAAAGTACCGACAGATTTTGACCGTATTGAATTCCACGTAATACAAGAAGATCCTTCAGCGATGAACGGAGACGCTTATCTTAAAGAAATCAATATTTCTGTCTTTAGGAATAACGCATCGGTTTCTATTCACTTAATCTTATTTACACCTAATCATAAAAAAAATGCTGTTCCTGCTTTTTTGCTTATTAATAACCGTAGCGTTCGAAATACATCTCCCAGTAGAGATACAATAAGTGATTTTTGGCCTGCTGAAAAAATAATTCAAGCAGGCTACGCCATTGCCTCTTTTCAGGTAAACGATGCTGCACCAGATAATAAAGGCACTTTTCAAAATGGCATGCTTCACCTTTATCCGGAATTACTAGATAAAGATGATGGGATAAAAGCAATTGGAGCGTGGGCTTGGGCTGCGAGTCGAGTAATGGATTATTTTGAAAAAGATGATGCTATAAATGCAGAAAAAATAGCTTTAATAGGACACTCACGAGGAGGAAAAGCCGCATTATGGGCAGCTGCCGAAGACGCAAGGTTTGGCATATGTATTGCCAATAATTCAGGTAATACAGGAGCGGCCCTATCCAGAAGAAATTTTGGAGAAACTGTACAAAGAATAAACACAAAATTCCCTCATTGGTTTAATGATAACTACAAAAAATATAATAACAAGGAGAGTTTACTTCCGGTTGACCAGCATATGTTGATAGCATTAATTGCACCACGCCCTGTCTATATAACAAGTGCTTCTGAAGACTTATGGGCTGATCCCAAAGGAATGTTCTTAGCTTTAAAAAACGCCGAACCTGTATATGAATTATACGATCGTAAATCTACAGTTCCTGAAAAACATCCAAAACCTAACCGCCCTATATACCGTTCTCCTTTAGGCTATCATATACGTGAGGGAGAACATAATTTAACGGAATATGATTGGACACAATTTATAAAGTTTGTTGATTTTCATTTTTGAAACAGAGTTTGAATTATTATTTATCTATAATATCTCAAAATCTCCTCTTCGGGATTTCCTTTCAACTTTGATTTCTATTTAATATTAGCAAACATGAGATATATAGGTATCCAGAAGAATTATTTTCCATCTTTATTTAGCGGGAGTTTTATAAAAAAAGTAGTGCCCAAACCTTTTTGTGTCTTGAAAGTAATTTCTCCTTTCATTCCTTCGATAGCGTTTTTCACAAATGCTAACCCCAATCCTGTACCCGAACTTTTGGTGGTGAAATTGGGCTGAAATATTTTAGGGATAAGTTCATTAGATATTCCGATTCCATTATCTTTGATGGCAATAATAGCATTTTCTTGGTTTTCATCTATGTCCACTATGAAAAGAACTTTAAGCTTTCTTCTTACAATAGCAGCTTCGATGGCATTTTTGATAAGGTTATTGAATGCCCGCAGTAATTGATCCCTATCGCCTAATACTTGTATTTCTCTTTTTTTACTACGGTTCTCTACTTTCAAGGAAGCTATTCGGCTATTATTAAAAGTATTTATAGATTTATCTATTTTTTTTAACAGATCAATCTTCGATATTTTGGTATCTGGAAGCTTAGCGAAATTAGAAAATTCTGTAGCGATGCGTGATAAGCTATCTATTTGATCAATAAATGAGTTGCTTATTTTTTCAAACCGCTCTTCAAACTTGGGATCTTTATCCTTTTGTGAGCGCTTTAATTGCTGGATTCCTAATTTCATAGGAGTTAAAGGATTTTTTACCTCATGTGCAATTTGCTTTGCCATTTCGCGCCATGCACTTTCGCGTTCTGCATTCTTTAATTTTTTTGTGCTTTCCTCCAACTTTGAAATCATGTAATTATATTCTTTTACTACAATTCCAATCTCGTCATCTCTTTCCCAATATAGAGGTTCATTAGGTTTGTCCGAAAAGGTAGTTTGCGCTAATTTACGTTGAATGATACTCAAAGGTTTAGTAATCTTATTGGAAACAAAAACGGCTAAAAATCCGAATAAAATAATCACGATAGTATAAATATTCATCAAGATATTGAGTAACTGATTATTACTAAAAATCTCTTCTTTTAATGATGAATAATTTGGAAAACTGATAAATGCAAGAGTTTGATAATCATTATCTCGAATCGTCGCATATGTAGCATCGTATTTAAAATTACCGACCTGCTCTTGCTCTAAGGTTTCTGTCTTTTTCAAAACATTAAGTTGTTCAAAAGCTCTGGGATTCATATATTTAGAAATTAGCTCAAGATCATAGATTCTTGGCTGAGAGCTATATATGAGCCTTCCGCTCTTATCATATATATTAAAATCCTTTGAAGATACGTCTTGAAGCTGTTTAAGAGCAGAATTTACATCTGCCGAGTAATTCCCGCTTGAGAGAGGTAGATCGTTTCCAATCTTTTTGGTGATTATATTAATATCTTTTAACTTTTCTTTGTGTTTATTATTTATTACTTGTTTACTGATGCTCATAAACACAATAATACCGGAAAAAGCAATCGCAGTAATGACAGACCCAATTACCAAAGACTGAATCCTCGTACTATATCTGATTTTATTTCGAAGAAGCAAAAAGTGATACTTAATATTCCTATATCGGTATGATTGTTCACGGAAAGTTTCTAAGACATAGTTGACAGTATTAAATAAAGTGGAGAATATATACAGAATGATAAAAATAAACGAAAAAACTGCTAAAAACTCCCAAATAGATAAATACGTTTGACTAACTACAATAGTAGACCTTTTATCTGGATTGTATATTATATGGAGGAAATTATCATCTCCATCTTGACGAATATACTCATCCAGATCATTAGGAAAATCCAAATTTGATTCAGGATAAGTATATTCTCCAGATTGGGTAATCAGTTGATTGTTTCTATAAATAGCGAAAGCTGTTTTGTTATACAATTCCGGCTCAAAAATATTAAGTCTTGAATCTGTTAAAAATTCAGGATAAGGCAGGCTTGTGCTATAAGATTTATTTTTTAAATTCAGTAGCAACTGTACATCTTCTTCTTCATCAAGGGGAATATTTATTTGGGAAAGATATTCATGTGTGCCTACTTCTGTCCCCAAACGGTAGAAAAAATCTGTTCCATTTACTTTTGTTGAACTCCGTATGATTTTTTCTCTATAATGCTCCAATTGATTCTTGTCATAATCACCTAATGGGATCGTTCCATTGTAATAGTAATACCCTTTAAATTCAAATTTGGATAAGTAACCACTCAAAAATTTATTTTTAATGTATTCGCTAATAGCTTTTCCATCAGTATTTGGTACGGTTATTTGAAATAGCTGTTTTAAGTGTTTATCATTTTGAATATTATTTTCCAATTCATCGAAGAGGGAAACAGCGTTTACATCATCCTCTGCATTTAACAAGTCAATAGTTTTCTCCATGGAGATTTCGCGCTTGCTTTGAATAGACTTTGTTAATGCAATTGAAGACATCAAAGAAATAACCAACAAGGAAGTAATCAGGGCGGATACGTGCAACTCTTTATACTTATATTTCTTTGAAGATCGAATTATTATAATAATCGATAAAAGAATATTAAAATAAAGACTATTTTCTTCAAAGAAGTAAATAATAACCATAGATAAAATTAAGGCGGTCAGTTGTACATTTAACGCAAGATTAAAGTTTCCAATTAAATAAAAAGAAATAAATACTATCCAGTCTATATAAAGCAGTAAGACAGTAATGTTAAAGCAGAACAACAGTATGTTTAGCCAATTGCGAGTTTCGATTTCTAAGATATTGAACAAGCCTTCAATCAATGAGGTAGAAGTAATCAAATCCCCCAAATGGATAAACAGCATGTTTGCAAAAGCGTAAATCGTCATAAAACCAAATAATACAATGCTGATTGCAATGTACCTTCTTCGAAAGTAGGTTTTTATTTTTAAGTACTTCTTTATAGAATGGGCATAACATATTAACCAGAATAAGCTCACACTGATCAAAAGGAAAGACCAAAAATCAGAGAGTATTTTATTGTAAGCATAATAATCAGGATCGAATAAAAAAGAGTTTGATATAGAAGGCAACCAATTAAGCTTGACATCCAAAATTTTGTACACGATCAGTAGCACACCGAATAGCACCAAAGAAGCCCAGGGGCGTTTCTTTTTAGCCATCTGCAAACACACGGAGTGAGTCAAAAAGAAAAGACAAATAACCCCCAAAAACCAAGCCAACACCTGCAAGTCTATATAAACGTTATCTTTTCGACCATCTTTGAGCTTAACAGAAAAAAGATATTTCCCCTCATAACTGTATATATTTCTAATATTTTTAATATCATTATAGCTTGCGATATCAATGTTATTTTGCTTTAGGAGGTTGGGGTTGAAAATATTTTGTAAATATTTATTATTACTATTATAGTTTCGTTTTATGGGTACAAAAGCTATAACAGACATATTATCTTTCAATTCTTTTTTTCTAAAAACAAAGCTCCTATTACTTGTTTTTATAAAACTGGTGTGTTCATCATTTAAACCTAAATCACTTTCTGGAACATATATACTTGAATTCCATTGGATAGGTTTGTGATCTTTAAATATGGTGAAAAAAATGCCGGAATCCACGTACCTATTAGATATTTCAGATACTTGCAACGGATATTTCTCTGCATTTTGAAAAACCTTTAATACATTCGAATCAGAAAACAATTGAATAATGCTTTTCTCTCTCTTATGAATAGACTCACTTAGTGTTTTGGTGTCATATTCAAATATATCTTTGTCATCTATACTCAAGTGAATAGTATAGGCTGTTCCAAAGAAAGCTAAGGTGAGTATAAAAAGCAGAATATGTATTCTATTTCTCATCAGGTTTTTTTCCTATGCCTCAAATATAAAAAAATCCTCTCAGACATTTTATCCAAGAGGATTTTATCCTTGTTTTATGAATTTTTAAATTAATGTATATCCTCTTCTCTAAAAAGTTTAGCGGTGAAGTACTCTTTGTTCATCAAAGCAATATTATCTAATTTGATCCCTACAGGGCATTCGGCTTCACAAGCACCGGTATTCGTACAAGAACCGAACCCTTCTGCATCCATCTGATCCACCATAGCCTGAGCTCTTTCATAGCGTTCTGTTTGCCCCTGAGGTAAGTGTGCAAATTGTGCGATTTTTGCAGAAACAAATAGAGCAGCAGAAGCGTTTTTACATGCTGCTACACAAGCTCCACAACCTATACAAGTAGCCGATTCAAAGGCCTGATCTGCTATCCTTTTCGGGATAGGGATCTCATTGGCATCGGGGACCCCTCCCGTGTTTATATTGATGTACCCTCCAGCTTGTTGAATTCTTTCAAAAGCTGTCCTGTCTACTGCCAAATCTTTTAATACAGGAAACGCAGCCGCACGCCATGGTTCAATCACTATAGTTTGGCCATCATGGAAATGCCTCATATGCAGTTGACAAGTCGTTGTCCCATATTCCGGTCCATGAGGCCTACCATTAATCACTAAAGAACACATTCCGCATATTCCCTCTCTACAATCATGATCGAAATATATGGGATCTTCCCCCTTTTTTGTGTTCTCTTCATTGACTACATCAAGCATTTCCAAGAAGGACATATCTTCAGAGATCTCTTTCGCTTGATAAGTCACAAATCGACCTTTTTCATTTTTATTTTTTTGTCGCCATACTTTTAGCGTTAAATTCATCTGTTCACTCATGCTATTTCAATTTTAGTGAGATTTCTCCCAATCTTTTTAAAAACAAATTAATAACCTCTTTTTATTTATAGCTTCTTTGTGTCAACTCTACATTTTCAAAGACAAGATCCTCTTTGTGTAGTTCAGACGGAAGGTTATCTCCTTTGTATTCCCAAGCTGAGACATAAGAAAACTCATCATCTTTTCGAAGCGCCTCCCCTTCAGGAGTTTGGCTCTCTAACCGAAAATGTCCTCCGCAAGACTCAGCTCTATTTAATGCATCATCAATCATTAGCTCACCGAGTTCTAAGAAGTCTGCTACACGTCCTGCCTTTTCCAAAGACATGTTAAGTTCATCATTTGTTCCAAGAACTTTAGCATTTTGCCAGAACTCTTTTCTCAAATTCTGGACCAACGATTTCGCTTTTGTCAAACCTTCTGCTGTTCTTGCCATTCCACAATACTCCCACATGATGTGGCCTAACTCTTTGTGAATATCATCAACCGTTTTGTTTCCTTTTAATGAAAGTAGTTTATTTAAACGGTCTTCCACTTCTTTTCTTTTCTCTTCAAAAGCTGGGTGAGACTTATCTACTGGATCAAAACCTAAACCGGACAAATAATCGCCAACCGTATATGGAATAATAAAATATCCGTCTGCCAGCCCCTGCATAAGTGCTGATGCTCCTAATCTATTAGCTCCATGATCAGAGAAATTACATTCTCCCAGCGCGTACAACCCTGGAATAGTAGTCATTAAATTATAATCTACCCATAGTCCTCCCATAGTGTAATGTACAGCTGGATAGATACGCATAGGTTGCTTATAAGGATTTTCATCCGTTATTTGGTAGTACATATCAAATAAGTTTCCATATTTGGCACGTACCGCATCCTCTCCCATCCGATTAATAGCATCTTCAAAATCTAAAAACACAGCTACCCCTGTTTTTCCTACTCCTCTTCCGTCATCTACCGCTTCTTTCGCATTTCTTGAAGCTACATCACGTGGCACCAAATTTCCGAATGAAGGATATTTCCTCTCTAAATAATAGTCTCTGTCTTCTTCTTTTATATCTTTTACGTTGATTTCGCCTTTTCGCAATTTCTGTGCAAGCTCTCTCGTTTTCGGGACCCACACCCGACCATCATTCCGTAAAGATTCAGACATTAGGGTAAGCTTTGATTGATATTCTCCACTTACCGGTATACAGGTAGGATGAATTTGTGTGTAACAAGGGTTTGCAAAAAAAGCACCGTTTTTATGGGCTCTCCATGCAGCGGTCGCATTACATCCCATAGCATTGGTAGAAAGGAAAAATACGTTTCCATATCCACCGGTACATAACAGTACCGCATGCCCTTCATGAGATTCAATTTCTCCCGTAATGAGGTTCCGGGCAATGATACCCCGTGCGTGTCCATCTATTTTCACTAAGTCTAACATTTCGTGGCGATTGAACATTTCCACTTTTCCTTTGTGAATTTGTCTGTTTAACGCAGAGTATGCACCTAATAACAGCTGTTGCCCAGTTTGTCCTCGTGCATAGAAAGTTCGTGAGACCTGCGCTCCTCCAAAAGAACGGTTGTCCAAAAGGCCTCCGTATTCTCTGGCAAAAGGAACTCCTTGGGCAACACATTGATCAATTATATTTCCCGCAACTTCGGCTAACCTATATGTATTTGCCTCCCTCGATCTATAATCTCCACCTTTAATAGTATCGTAAAATAGCCGATAAACAGAATCTCCATCATTTTGATAATTTTTTGTTGCATTTATACCTCCCTGCGCAGCGATCGAGTGAGCCCGACGGGGAGAATCTTGGTAACAGAAAGCCTTTACATTATAACCTAACTCGGCTAATGAAGCAGCCGCTGAAGAACCGGCCAGACCTGTCCCCACAACTATAACAGTAAACTTTCTTTTATTTGCCGGGTTAACTAGTTTTAAATCAAATTTATACTTTGACCATTTTTCAGCTAATGGGCCAGATGGTACTTTTGAATCTAACATTTTCTTTTATTCTTTTTATATGCTTTGTTATAGCAAATTATCTTACTAAATAGATATATACCGGAATAGCTGCAAAAGCTATCGGAATAATAACTCCAAACACCCAGATGCCTAAAAACCTGATGGTACCTATATATCTGCGATGCTTAAACCCTAAAGTCTGGAATGCCGATTGAAAACCATGGATAAGGTGAAACGATAATGCAGCCATCGCTATCACGTATAATAAAACTAAACCTATATTTTCAAAAGCGTATTCAACTTGCTGATATAAATCTTGGGATTTGATAACTTCGATTGCATCTCCATTTTCAGCTGTTTTATAAGTAACCAGATAATTAGTAAATTCATCACTTGATAATGCCTGGCTTGTAACTTCTTGGGTATCTAAGTTTTTCTCATATTGTACATAAGGTACTTGATCATTGTGATACTTCCACCAGAAATTCTGCATATGAGTAACCAAAAAAATTAAAATAATTGTCCCCAAAACCCCCATATTCCGTGAATTCCATTTACTATTCGCATTCCCTGAAGATTGGTTGTAGCCTATCGGACGAGCAGCCTTATTTTTCCTTGTAATGACAAGAGCGTAAACAGCATGCAATACAAAAGTAAGGTACAAGAGAATCGAAACAATTTTAATAGGTGTGAAATTCGTCATAAAATGGGCATATGTATTAAATGCATATCCCGCATCATCTTTAAAAAGTTGTAGATTACCGATTAAATGAACCACTAAAAATAAACACAGGAATATCCCGGTTAAACTCATGATTAATTTCTTGCCAAGAGTCGAACTCAAAAGCGGCTTAGATTTACTCATTCTCTTAAAAGTTATTTATATAGATTATTTCTTAAAAATTACACGAAATTACCAATTAATTTATTGAATGGAATTAAAACCCTCTTCTTAAACTAAAATTTAGAATGGTTCTAATTTAAAAAGAGCTATTCTGTTTTCAGAATAGCTCTTACATATTTATTTTTTTTATAAAAAGCTATATCCGAGACTGAGTGTCCAAATATTTAGCTTTTGGCTGGGCCCTTCTTTTATCAAATTCCCCAAACCATGTTCATAACGTAGATCCGCACTTATTTTTGAGATATCCACCCCAATACCTCCCACAATAGCTGATGTACTCTTTTTAAATTCTCTCGAATCTGGAGCCTTGAGATCATTAGTCATAAATGTGAATAAAGGGCCTGCCTGCACCCGGGCGCCAATGGGACCTAATCCAAACTTAGTTCCTAAAAGAACAGGCACATCAATAGCTTTGAAATCTAAATTCTTACCCTCTTCACCTTCCTCTGCCAAGCTTGTATTTTTGCCGGTAAAATAAGCTTCAGGTTGTATGTGAAAACCAGCAATCCCCACTCTTCCCCATAGCCCCACTAAATAGCCCGCTTTCGTATCCGAATTGAAGGTAGAACCTTCAGATCTGAGTTTTGAGAAGTTCATTCCTGCTTTTGCCCCTAATTTAAACGTAGGAAACAACTGCGCTTGTAACGTAAAAGTTGTTACGAATAAGATTAGTGTTGAAAGTATTAGTTTTTTCATGTTGTAAAAGTTAAATTAGACCCTAATTTAAAAAATATATACGTAATACAAGGACAAACAAGAAATAAATAATAACATATGGCAACTTTAAAAATAACAGATGAGGAGTGGAAAGTCCTTAAATTAAAGGTCCTGCGAAAATATAAAGATCTGAGCGAAGAAGACTTAGCATATAAAGAAGGGCAAGAAGATGAACTTATTAGCCGTTTGGCAAAACGTGTAAAACGAGATCGGGAGTATATTATTTTTACGCTCGCCAAAGGATTGCAAAACCTTGAGTCTAATCGATTGTAAAAAACAGCAAATGCGCACTTATAATTTTGATACTCCTCTCGCTGGAAAAGAAACTGCTGATGAATACTATATGCGTGAAGCCCTTGTTCTCGCAAAACAAGCCTACGAACAAGATGAAATTCCTGTAGGAGCACTTATAGTTTGCCATGACAGGATTATCGGCAAAGGATATAACCTTACAGAAACCCTGAAAGATGTAACTGCTCATGCCGAAATGCAAACAATCACAGCCGCAGCGAGCTATCTGGGAGGAAAGTATTTGCATGATTGCATCTTATACGTCACGCTGGAACCTTGTATAATGTGCGCAGGAGCACTTCGATGGTCACAAATCAAAAAAGTGGTTTATGGAGCTCCTGATCCTAAAAAAGGAAGTGCAGAATATGGAATCCTATACCATCCCAAAACAGAAATCATTGGAAATGTAATGGAAAAAGAATGCGCAGCTTTGATTACATCATTTTTTCGTAATAAAAGGTGACTACAGCTACGTTTTCGGCCTATGATTTTATGTTTTTTTACTTGGTTTCATTATATTAGCCGTGTAACAAATTGAACAGACGTTTAACATTTTAAAAAACAATTTTTATGGCATTTGAATTAAAAGCATTACCGTATGCAGCTGATGCATTAGAGCCGCATATCGATAAAGAAACAATGAATATTCATCATGGTAAACATCATCAAGGATATGTTAACAACTTAAATAAGGCTATTGAGGGAACGGACGCAGAGGGGAAATCCTTAGAGGAAATCTTGAAAAATGTCTCTAAATACTCCGCAGGTGTTCGAAACAACAGCGGCGGACATTATAATCACAAGCTTTTTTGGTCTATTTTATCTCCAAATGGTGGTGGTGAGCCCACAGGTGAATTCGCAGAAGCTGTGAAATCTGCTTTTGGTTCATTTGAAGAATTAAAAACTAAACTCAAAGAGGCAGGTGCTACAAGGTTTGGATCCGGATGGGCCTGGTTAATTGTAGATAACAATGGAAAATTAGCTGTTACTTCTACTCCCAATCAAGATAATCCAGTAATGGACGTAGCTGAAGTACAAGGCACTCCAATTTTCGGTATAGATGTATGGGAGCATGCTTATTATTTGAAATATCAAAATAAACGTCCTGATTATTTAGAAGCTATTTTTAATGTAGTAGATTGGGAAGCAGTGGCTAAGAATTTTGCAGAAGCAAAATAAATAGTCTCATAGCTTTTATATAGGAGAGCTATCAGAAATAACCTTCATCAGATTTTTATTTTTTTCATTAAAGAGAAAAATCAAGAACGAGGGTTAGTTTTGATAGCTTTTTTTCTTTAACTTGTATACATTAAATTTTTAGTATAAAAATACAATATATGTTAAAAGGATTTTTTAATGTTCCAGAGCCACATAATGAACCCATCAATACTTATGCTCCTGGAACAAAAGAGAGAGAGTTATTAAAAAATGCTTTACAAGAAGCCCGTAATAAAGAAGTCGATGTCCCCATGTTTATAGGTGGCGAAGAAATCCATACAGATACCAAAGAGACTTTACATCCTCCACATGATCATCAGCATCTTTTAGGCACCTATTCTAAAGGAAATAAGAAGCATGTTGAACAAGCTATAAACGCAGCACTTTTGGCAAAAGAAGATTGGGAGAATTTGGCTTGGGAGCAAAGAGCCGCTGTTTTTTTGAAAGCAGCTGAGCTTATTTCTACTAAATATAGATATAAGCTTAATGCTGCTACTATGTTAGGGCAATCCAAGAATGCATTTCAAGCAGAGATTGACTCCGCTTGTGAAATAGTTGATTTTTTACGTTTTAATGTAAAGTATATGACGGAAATTTATCAACAGCAGCCTCCTATTTCTCCCAAAGGTGTATGGAATCGTGTGGAACAACGACCATTAGAAGGGTTTGTGTTTGCGTTGACACCTTTTAATTTTACCGCTATAGCCGGAAATTTACCCACAAGTGTGGCGATGATGGGGAATGTAGTGGTATGGAAACCTTCTAACACACAGATTTATTCTGCAAATGTATTGATGGAAGTTTTTAGAGAAGCAGGATTGCCAGACGGGGTAATAAACTTAGTGTTTGTAGAAGGTCAAGATGCCGGAGATGTGATTTTTAAGCATCCGGATTTTGCAGGTATACATTTCACTGGATCAACAGCTGTTTTTCAAGAAATTTGGAAAACGATAGGAGAAAACATTCATCAATATAGATCTTACCCTCGCATTGTTGGGGAGACTGGTGGAAAAGACTTTATTCTAGTACATCCTTCTGCAGATCCGGTAGTTACGGAAACAGCTCTGATAAGAGGAGCTTTTGAATATCAAGGACAAAAATGCTCTGCAGCTTCCCGCGCGTATGTGCCGAAGTCATTATGGCCTCAAATCAAAGAAATAATGAAAAAAGATATCGCTTCTTTTAAAATTGGCGGAACAGAAGATTTTTCAAACTTCATCAATGCAGTAATTGATGAAAAAGCTTTTGATAAAATATCTGGATACATAAATAGAGCAAATAATTCGAAAGAAGCTAAAATAATAATAGGAGGAAAGTTTGATAAATCTAAAGGTTATTTTATTCACCCAACTGTGATAGTCGCAAACAAACCGGACTACGAAACGATGGTGCAAGAAATTTTCGGTCCCGTCCTTACGGTATATGTTTACGAAGACACAGAATGGGAAAACACATTAAAATTAGTAGACAGTACTTCAAACTACGCATTAACAGGCTCTATCATTTCGCAGGATAGATATGCTATAGAGCAAGCCACAAAAAGCTTGCGAAATGCCGCAGGCAACTTTTATATTAATGATAAGTGTACGGGGGCAGTGGTTGGGCAACAACCGTTTGGAGGAGCCAGAGGTTCCGGAACAAATGATAAGGCAGGCTCTATGATTAATCTCTTACGATGGGTATCGCCCAGAACAATTAAGGAGACTTTTAATCCGGATACTGATTATAGATACCCTTTTTTAGGGGAATAAATAAAAACATATACATTTAAATTCTGACAAGTAGATCTACTTGTCAGAATTCCACAAGTGATAACCTAGTGTATGAAGCATCCTACAGAAAACCTAGGTTCACTTTAATCCCTATTAATTTATAAATCTATGCCGATCCTCAGGTTTAGGAAGGAAACACTTTTTCCTCTCGCCAAACCAACGAATACGGTTTTCTGCAATAAAGTCATAAACGCCGTCCCGCCATTTCTTGGGCAAAACACAAAACATCCTTATCGCCGAATATGGAAACCCCAAAAGACGTACAATTTCAAGTACAGCTTCGCTTTTATCTAAAATACTATTATTATCATCTACTAATATAACTGAACCGGAATCAAAAGAGCAATGCTTAAGTATATTTTTCACTGATTCGGATTGTAAAACAGCAAAGAAAAATCGTTTTTCACGATCCCATTTATATATTTTTTCTACCCAACCATTACATAGCGCGCAGGTTCCATCAAATAAAATAAGAGGCGTAAAGTTTTTAATATTCAAATTGCTTTGCCTCTCAAAATCTCTCATAAACCGATCTTCTTACTACATTTTTTTTAGAATATCATGCCCCATCCTATCTCGTTTTGTTTTCAAATATTTTTCATTATGAAAATTTGGAACAATCTCGATGGGAACGTTTTCAACGATTTCTAAATTATATCCGATTAATCCGGCTCTTTTTGTTGGGTTATTAGACATTAAACGCATTTTTGAAACGCCTAAGCTTCTTAATATCTGCGCGCCGATCCCATAATCCCTATCATCTATCTTAAAACCGAGTTTAAGATTAGCATCCACAGTATCAACTCCCTCTTCTTGGAGCTTATAGGCCCGAAGTTTATTTATCAGCCCTATTCCCCGGCCTTCTTGGTTCATATATACAACCACACCTTTCCCTTCCTTTTCGACCATTTCCATTGCTTTATGCAGCTGCGGTCCACAATCGCAGCGACAGGATCCAAAAACATCTCCAGTAAGACATGAACTGTGAACCCGCACTAAAATAGCCTCATCTTCTTTCCATTCTCCTTTATACAAAGCTAAGTGCTGTTCGCCTGTGTTTTTTTGGGTATAAGCTTTTAATTTAAAATCGCCCCAATTTGTCGGCATCAAAATCGCTTCTTCTTCTTCAATTAAAGAATCGTGTTTTAACCTATATTCGATTAATTCTTCTATACTTATAATTTTCAGATTAAACTCTTTGGCTATTTCAACCAAGTCCGGTAATCTTGCCATTTCGCCATCTTCTTTTAAGATTTCCACTAAAACTCCTGCAGATTCGAAGCCTGCTAAACGAGCTAAATCTACAGTTGCTTCTGTGTGCCCGGCTCGTCGTAATACCCCTCCATCTTTGGCTATTAGAGGAAAAATGTGACCGGGTCTGCCCAATTCTTCCGGCTTTATTTCTGGATCAATGAGCGCTAATATAGTCTTCGATCGATCGGAAGCAGAAATCCCCGTTGTACAGCCATAACCTTGCAAATCAACCGATACTGTGAAGTTAGTTTCGTAAACTGCGGTATTATCTTTTACCATCAACTCTAAACCTAATTCATCACAGCGCTCTTTACTCAAAGGAGCACATACTAATCCACGCCCGTGCGTAGCCATAAAGTTTATCACTTCCGGAGTGGCATTACGGGCAGCAGTTACAAAATCACCTTCATTTTCACGATCCTCATCATCGACCACAATAACAACTTTACCGTTTTTTATATCTTCAATCGCTTCTTCAACAGAGTTTAGCTGGAATTTCATTTTTATTTTTATCTTTAAATCTTTTTCTATACAAAAATAGATGTCTTTTCCTAACATCTTATAACTAAGGTGTCAAAATTTCGGCCTTTTTTAAGATTTTATCTTAAGCTTTTTCTTCATCCATTCCCAAAAACTTTCTAACTTCAATCGGTATTGCTCTATATCAAAAAGAGATGAATCGGTGGTTGACTTATAAGTTAAGAAGATGGCTACTGGAGTTAGAATAAAAATCGCCATCCACATTCCCGGTAAAGCCTCTAAGCTTCCATCCCGCGCTGCTTTTTCGGCTACAGTTGCAATAATATGGTAAATTAGAAAGAAAAATATTGCCATTACGACCGGTAAGCCTAAGCCACCTTTGCGAATAATAGCACCCAGTGGTGCACCAATACCAAATAACAAAAGACAAGATACTGCCAAAGTAAACTTACGGTGAAATTCTAGCCTATAGCGTATATCTTTATCGCTATAAGCTTTAAACTCTTCTCGGTTATTATGTAAAATATCGAGAATTTGTTGTGTTTGGCTCAAAGCATTATTCACACTAGTTCTTTTACTTTGACCGTTCAACAAACTATCAATGTTAATCGCCACTTTAACATCGGATGCCGTTTTATCTCCTTCTTCTGTTTGATAATGCCTTGAAAAGTAATGGTAATAATATTTTGTCTCTTCAAACGTAACGTTGCTTACACTATCGATAGTCCGCTGATTAGAATCAGTATAGAGTTTTAACTGTTGAAGGTTTAGCATTTGATGAAGGGATTTAAATAAGTTTTCATCTGTTCGTTTCATTTGAAAAGTTTCCATATTGAACTTTTGCTCACTTTCTTCGAAGTAAAAACGCACAAATTGTCTACGAGGGTCATATCTTTTCGCTCCTTTCACTGTGCTCTCCTCATACCGTACTCCATCCCTAAGTTGTAATATCATATATCTATTATCAGCAGAATTGTGAATATACCCCTCTTTTGACAACAATACATTATTACCTGGATTCCCTCCGCCATGATCATATATCATCAAATCATATAGTATAGTTCCGTCCTTATTTTTATTTCGGGCACGGATTGAATAACCGGGAATAGTGCTATTAAAAATTCCTGGCTTAATCAAAAACTCGGCTTTTTGATTTCTTACATCCCACAATAAAGAACCCATCTTCAGGTTTACAACTGGTAATATATAATCTGAAAAAAGAAAAGAGCCGGCACTAAACAAACCT
Source organism: Bacteroidota bacterium (assembly GCA_021794195.1). Lineage (GTDB taxonomy): Bacteria > Bacteroidota > Bacteroidia > Sphingobacteriales > Sphingobacteriaceae > Sphingobacterium. Next base: position 1,139 of record JAJYRG010000058.1, on the reverse strand, counting down.
ACCAAAATAAACAAAGGCGTCATTGCTTTTCTCAAAGATATGCCGGAAGCTTTGATAGCCACTAACTCATAACTTTCCCCTAAATTTCCAAAAGTCATGATAGAAGACAAAAGCATAGAAAGAGGCAATGCCATGGAGAGCTGGACAGCAGTCTGGTAGCCCAAAAGCTCTAAAATCACATACCATTCAAAGCCCTTTCCAATTAAGTCATCGATATATTTAAATAAAAAAAGCATTAATAAGACAAACATCACGATACAAAATGTAACGAGAAAAGGTCTTATAAATGCCTTTAAAATAAGTAAATGCACCTTCTTCATTTTCTATATCTCTCTAACTCCGAAAAAGAACTTTTTCAGCTCTCCAATATACACGTTCTAGACTTCAAAGGTACAAATATAATGATTTTTATGCGCCTAAAACACCCTGCAAATAGTCTATAGAATTATTCCAAATCAACTTTCGATTTTCTAAGTCCTCTTCTTTTGCGAAGTCTGTAATCGCCAAGGCTACATCGTTTGTCAATTCATCTTGAATAATTTTCATTTCAAAAAAATAAGGTTCTTCATTTATTAATTTAAACCGGACGAATTCATTCTCTTTACTCGAAACTATCTGTGCTTGTTTTTTTTCGTCATCCCACACAAATTCATAAATCCCCTTTCGAACCGTGACATCGTCCGCAAACCACTGGGCAAGAGCACTCGGCTCCTCCAGATATGAGTATAATATTTTTGGTGAAGAATTAATTATATACTCCAACTGAAACTTTACTTTGTCTTTCATACAAACACAAATTACTTAATAACCAGATTATTAGAAACAACCAAAACCAATATCGTGCTCCCCTCTTATATCCCCGTTCAAAATATCTGTCGTCCATATGTCATTTTGGTTATTTTCAAGGTTTGAAATATAAACATAACTTCTTAAAAATAAAAGATATAAGGAACAAGGCTTTTCATTCTACAAACAAATAATTAATTTATATTCTAAAATTGGTTTGAAAATACTTTCAAATTATTATATTTGCACTCCTGATATGGCGGGGTAGCTCAGATGGTTAGAGCGCAGGATTCATAACCCTGAGGTCACGGGTTCAATTCCCGTCTCCGCTACAAATACAAAAGCCGTCGAAA
>JAJYRG010000057.1 GCA_021794195.1 Bacteroidota bacterium | reverse complement strand
CTTTTGCGGTCAAAAGTATGAAGGACAGCCCCTATAGGGGCGAAATAACCATAGCATAGGGCGCTGCCCTATGCATAATGACGGTTTCAGTGTAGCTCTGGAAGAGCGGCATAACAATTCCACACATTAGCTCCCTTCTCCCCTTTCAAATGAAAGGAAAAAATCTCAACCCCAAAAGAAAAGTTGCCGTGAACTATCCGGATTATGTCCCCTGTGTCGAAATCTCCTCAGATAATATTTTATATATTTTCTGCCATTCCGGTTTTTGTTTTAAAAAATTCAAATGCTTGCTCTGCGTATTCCGATCATGCCGCTTTGCTGGGCCTGTTTGTATTTCATAAGGGTTATGTTGCAGTGCTTTTTGAAAAGTTTCCAAAATTAAAGGACGTAGGGTTTCTTTAGGAATTTCATTTCCTTCGAGGATTTCATACGCTATCCCCAATAGATGGTTTGTAAAGTTATTGGCAAATATGGCCGATACATGCATGGCCAACCTTTGTTGGGAATTGTATAGAGAAACTTCATTTGTCAGTTCTTCGGCAATATTCAAAAGTATAGTTTCTGTTTCCGGATCTCCCCCTTCTATGCTTATGGGTAAAAATGAAAAATCAACTTTGGTTTCTTTCCGAAGGGTTTGCAAAGGATACATAACCCCGTGTTTTTTAAATTTTTGTAAGACCGATATAGATGTGGCTCCCGAACTATGCACAACGGTCCCTTGAATATTTTCATTCAGAATCCTGACAACATCTTCAATAGCATTGTCGCTTACCGCAATAAAATAAAAGTCTGCTTCTTGATTTATTTTCTCAACCTCAGTAGTGCTTTCCGCTTCTACTTCTTTTGCTAATCGGGCACTATTTTCTTTGGAACGGCTATAAACCTGCAAAATAGTATGTCCGGCAGCGGATAAAGCTTTTCCAAACTGGGTAGCTACATTTCCGCTACCTAAGATAACCCACTTCACGCTACTGCCTTTTTTTTCCTAATAACTTTTTTATTTTCTTTCATTCTGCGGGAAATAGCCATTATGAAACCGATCGTCATGATAATCGTTCCTGCCCAGAAAAAATTGATATAGGGGAATTTAATAGCTTTAAACACTATCCAACTTTTTTCAGGTAGCGGCTTTTGGTATACCATTATTTCCAACTTGTCTTTTTGGGGTAGAATGTTGGTAAATCTGAAGCGTAACCCCTGTTCATCCACATCTTTATTAAAATCATATGTATGCCCGTCTTTAATTAAAAAGATAGGTTCTGCCGCATATTCTTCTTCATCTGCAGAGTGGACTTTGATTTGTAGTCCCACTAAAATATCATCTTTGCCTTTAGGGATATCGTTTAGTTTCGCGTCTTTATTCACACCTTCTATGACGAAAAATCCATTCCTATACCGCAAAGTATCGCCTATACTTACTTCATAGGTTGCCGGCTCGTCATATTCTTCATATCCTGCGGGTTCATCTTCATTCCCCGCATCCTTATTTGGAATAATATCCGATCTCGACGCTGTAATGATAGTATATATATCGTGTGTCAAATAGTGTTTAGTGCCCGGCGTACCGATAAGCCCTCCCATTTCCGGGTTGTTTTGAGCGAAAGGTTTTAAAATAAATGATTCTTTAATATCTCCTGTTTCTTCATCTATTCTATCAAACTTTATTTTATAATATACATTCGGAGGCACTATGCTGTCGCCTACATAAGTGATCTGATACTCCCCCATATCCTTGGGTTCATCTTGGTTTAAAAACAAATTATCACCAGGCTCTTCGACTTCATCAAAACCGGCTACTTGTATATACCCACTTTCATTTTTAGACACCACCTTATTAGTGGCTGCTGCCACTAAAGCACCTGCAACTAAAAGTCCAAACCCAATATGAGACACCGCTGAACCGGCAAGCTTCCATTTTCCTTTTACCGCGTCTCCTAATATTCTGGCATTCGCCACCATACAAAATACAGCACTAAACATCAGCAGTATAAACATAAAGTTGCTGTGTACTTTCGTTATATATACAAATACGGCTGTTACCAGAAGACTGACCGCTAATGTAATTAGAGTATTACGCCAAAAACTTTTTGCGTTTGTTCTTTTGTACTTCAAAAATTGAGCATAGCCCGTCAATAACAAAACAATAACCGCAAAGGCGCCCTGCCATTTATTATAATGAGGAATTGGATCGACAGGTGGAGCTACATCTGTACCGAATACTGCATTAAATACGGGTATGGACGTAGAAGCAATGATTTGCACACACGCTACGGTCAAGACCAAAGCACCGATAAACATCCAAAATTCGCGGGAATAAATATCTTCTTCTTTTTTCGTCCTTGGCATGGCTTTTCTATGCCTGACCAATAACACGATCATCAATACTAAGAAAGCAATATTAAATAAAACCAGTTGACCCGACATGCCCAAGCTTGTAAAGGAGTGCACAGAAGTTTCTCCCAAAATACCGCTTCTTGTTAAATAGGAAGCGTAAATCACCAACACAAAACTGATCAAGGTCAGCAAAGTAGCTGTGAAATAGCCGTGTCCCGAACTCCTGAAAGCTACAATGACGTGCACGGCTGCTATCAACGTAAACCAAGGGATAATAGAAGCATTCTCTACCGGGTCCCATGCCCAAAAACCTCCAAAGTTTAGAGCCTCATACGCCCAAAAAGATCCCATGATGATCCCAGCCCCTAATATCATAACTGCGAAAAGGGCCCAAGGCAACCCTGGTTTCATCCACTCTTTGTAGCGGCGTGTCCATAAACCGGCTGCTGCAAACCCAAAAGGGACGATCATCGAAGCAAACCCCAAAAATAAAGTCGGAGGATGAATGACCATCCAATAGTTTTGAAGTAAGGGATTAAGACCATTGCCATCCGCTATCATCGATAAATAGTTAGGATCGCTAAAAATCGGTGCATCCAACGCTTCTCTAAGCAAAATAAAAGGGGAGCTTCCTATCCTTGTTCCAAATACCTCAATACCCAGAAGCATAGAGGCAAGGAAAACCTGGCACAGCATCACAAAAGTCATCACTGGGCTTTCCCAGGATTTTGCTTTGAAAACAAGCACTGCTCCCATGACGACCTGCCAAAACATCCATAGCCAAAAACTTCCTTCCTGCCCTTCCCAAAAAGACGATATAATATAGTAATTCGGCAAGGATTTAGAAGAATGTTGCCAAGCGTAATGGTATTCGAAAAGATGAAAATATATAATATAGAAAAGAATGGATCCAATGGCTACAATAGACAAAGTGTTGAGCCAAAACCCTATTCTTCCAAATTTTTTCCATAATACATTTTCAGGTTCGCGTACAGAAAAATAATAACTGATAAATGAAAACAATGCCGAACCAAAGGCCAATATGATGAAAAACTGCCCGAACTTACCGGGAAGTAAATTTTCTCCAACGTAATTTACGTCCATGTAGAATATGTGTTATCTGAATATTAATCTATTGCTGAAGCCGTAGTAGGCAACCCGGGAGCCTCAATGACTTCCACCTCGTCTTCATTATATTTTGAAGGGCATTTCATGAGAATTTTACTGGCGTGAAATTCATCGCCTTTCATCCTGCCCGTCAATACTATCTGTTCCGATCGTTCTATATCTTGCGGTTTTGTACCTTTAAACACTACTTTGCACTCCGTACTGTCATTATCGTACATATAAAAAGCAAAGCGATTCGCATCTATTACCGGATCGTACAACATTTCCCGTTCTTTATTCAACACGCCCACTACATAAAGCTCTGTGTCTTTTTTCTTAGCTTCAGTAAAAGTAGAGTAAGTACTTGAATCTGTATATATCACCATAATCATAGCGATAGCGACAGCAATAATAACTATAAGTATGATCGAACTTTTTTTCATTGGAACCTCTCAAATATAATTACCACAAAAATACGAAATGTGAGGCAAAGAAATGAATTTTAAGATGCAGAGCTTGTTATCTCGTAAAAACAGTTCAAATCTCCATATACCCTTGAAAAACAATGGATTAAAACCTATATTTTCTTGTTTTTATAAAATTAAAAAGGTATAACGATTATTTTACACACCTGTGTCAAACTTTTGCTTTGAAAATTTGGTTACCAACATGGCCGCGACTGTATCTCCCGTAGCGTTTAAAATAGTAGCCAAAGGATCCACCAACGTCCCGATAATCAATACCGCAGGCACCGCATAATCAGGCAAACCATATATAGAAATCATCAACATTTCACCTATATATCCCCCATTCGGTATTCCTCCGGCCACAATACTGACCAGCAAAGTTATACCAACAGCAAGAATCAGCGCTTCCGTCTCAAAAAAATTCCATCCACATATCGCAAAAGCCACATATATTTTCACGATAGACGATATGGCCGAACCATTTTTATAGAGTGTATTCCCCAAGGGGATAACAATAGACGCAATAGAATCAGGAATTCCGATCTTTCGGGCGGCCTCTAAATTTGTCGGCAAAGTAGCCAAGCTACTACACGTACTCACCGCCGTCAAAGAAGGGATGATATTATTTTTCCAAAAAAGATGTACTCCTCTTTTACCATAAGATAAAAATGCATAAAAGCTAAAACCCACAAAGAAAAAAACAATTCCGGCAATATAATATAACCCCAAAGGCTTACCGTAAATACCAAAAAGCTGAGGGCCTAAATCATATACCTGATACGCAAAATAGGCTCCCAAACCCAACGGAGCAATCTTCATGATAAGCGTCAGGAGCTGTTGCATAACCTCATTCCCAGACTTAATAAACCTGGAGAACGTCTCCCCCCGGGGTCCGGCGTTACGTACTGAGATCCCCAATAGAAAGGAAAAAATAACAAATGCCAATATATTCTGCCGGGAGAGTAAATTGCCAAATTCACTCACCGTCAAAAAAGAGACGAGCCGATCTCCCCAGCCTGCATTATCCTGTGTGATGGACTCGGTTTCTGAGCCTGCAATTGTTGTTAACCCTTCTATCGGGAACATCCACACAGCAAGAATCGTAAAAATGGAAACAACTACTATCGTCACTATAAATACGGCGGACATGATCAACATCACGCGGCCCAAAGGCTGATCTTTATTTATATTGGAAACAGAGGCTGTAATAGCAAAAAACAAAAGCGGAATTATAGAGACAAAAATAAGGTTCAAAAAGATATCTCCTATAGGCTTTAAATAAGGAACAAAAGCAGGGGTATAGATGCCTAGTAAACTTCCCACAATGATGCCCAAGAGGAGAAGAATAATATTACTATAGTTCCTTAAAGTTTCGTGCATACAGACTTATAAAACACTAAAGTACTTGTTTTTATCTAAATTAGCAGAAAAAAGAATGGAATGAAAAAAATAACCACTAAAGATGGCTCACATACATTATATAATCCGCAAATAAAAGAACACTACCATTCTATGCATGGAGCTTATACAGAAAGCAAACATGTATTTGTACATTCCGGATTGGCCTATTATGTAGAGCAGAATAAAACGAAGAAAGTAAAAATCTTAGAAGTAGGCTTCGGAACAGGGCTCAATTTACTGACCACGATGGAATATATAGCTCATAAAAATTTATCAGTGGATTACACAGGTATCGAAGCATACCCACTCTCTTTATCTGATTTAAAAGAGCTTGACCATGGAGAATATGTTCAAAAACCACTATGGAGTGCTTTTTTATCTTCTTATGAGAGTGCTTTGCAAGCAGAAACCACTATTCATCACGTTTCCTTCCAAATTTGTCCGGTTAAACTATTGGATTTCACTCATCAGCATCTCTTTGATGTCGTGTATTTCGATGCTTTTTCAGAAATTCATCAACCTGAAATGTGGACTGAAGAAGTTTTATCAAAAATTACACATTTTATGAAAAGAGGAAGCGTATTTGTAACGTATGCTATCACGGGAAACTTAAAACGAAGATTGAAAAAATTAGGTTTTGAGATTCAAAAGCTTCCGGGTGCTCCCGGAAAAAGGGAAATGCTAAGAGCCGTCAAAGAGAAGTAAGAGAGGGTATCCCAAAAGATTTGTAAGCACCAAAAAAACGCATTATTGCGAGGAATTATGATGATATTTTACTTTTGAAACGCCCTCTCTTGTTCACCCTAAGCACCTTGTCTTTTCTAAACTTTTATCTCCACACTGTAAAAATCAGAAAGAGTACTTACAAGACAAAAGCTTATTTCAGGTAACTCGGAGTTAAGGTGTTTCACATTTAATTATTGACCTTCGCCTGCACCTTGGGACTGTCCATTTGCCAACTCTTCTTCTGTAGCAGGCCGGGTATTTAAAATTTCGACTTCAAAATGCAACTTCTTACCGGCCATAGGGTGATTCAGATCCGCTACAACTACTTCTGGTGATACTTCTGCTACTACTGCACGGAATTGATTTCCTTCATTATCCTGAAGAGGTAAAACATCGCCTTCTTTAGGAAACCCTGTTTCCTGAAACATTTCCGCCGGTAATTGAGCGATGGCTTTTTCGTCCTTTTCGCCATATGCATCTTCCGGAGAGAGTTCGAAAGATTTTTTGTCACCTTCTTCTAATCCTGAAATATGCTCTTCAAACTTCGGAAGCATCATCCCTACACCATACAAAAATGTAAGAGGATCGGAAGATTCGGTAGATTCGACAAAAACTTTCTCATCGTTTTCAATGGAATGTAATGTGTAGTTTAAATTTACTACTTGATTTTTAGCTACTGCCATGTAATTTTAATTTTTGGAGCTTTATCTCAGCCCCTGTTCGCATTTATTAATTTGACTGCGCTTGCAACTGTGTCTTGTGGCAAGCTACAAGTCCTATCTTTACAAATGTACACTTTACTTTTCGTAATGTCCTTATCCTGAAGTAATGGGAGATTTTTTTTCGTGCCACCTAAATATATTTTATTAGGAATATAATATAAGGAAAATTCTCTTTTGAATTGAAAGTGTTTTTCACCCGTCAGCGCAATCTCATACAAGCCATATACTTTTTGAAGTAATAAAACACACCAGTTTGAATAGGCGGAACCATATTTATGAATATGTGGCAACACATTGCTTAACAGCTGATTGGTAATCTTTGTGTATTCATCTTTGCCGTATAATATAGAAAGTTTATGAAGCTGTCTGATCAACATTGAGGTTGAAGACGGTATCACATTATCCATGATATCTACCTTTTGAGCGATGAGTTCTGTTTCCGCAGAATAAATAAACTCTTGCTCTGTTTCCACATAGAACAATTCAATAGCTGTATCGCACAACTGCTTAGCAACCGCCAGCCACTTTTCATCAAAAGTAACTTGATATAAACTTATAAAGGCATCTGCACACGCTCCATAATCATCTAAAAAACCAGGTATTGACCGATTATTGTCCGTTTTTTGATGCAATAGTTTGACACCATCTACAAGAAGATACTTACAAATAAAATGTGCGTTTTTCAAAGCTGTATCGTAGTATTTTTCTTCTCCAAATACCTCATACGCTTTCAGCAGACCTTTTGACATTAAAGCGTTCCAGGAACTTATCTTTTTTTTATCTACACTTGGATATGGTTTTTGTTCCTTTCGATAAGCCAATAACTTTTCATTTATCTGCTCTACTTTATTCTCAAATTCTGATTCCTCTAATCCATATTCTTTTTGAAGCCTCCGATCTGTTTCAGAATCTCTGAATAATACATTTGTATTTTCTTCCTCCCAATTGCCTTTTGTCTTAATATGATACAATTCTTTAACGAATTCATTATCCTCATCAAACAATTCACCCATCTCTTTTTCTGAAAAGATATAATATTTCCCTTCTTCGCCTTGTGAATCTGCATCTATAGCCGCATAAAAGCCTCCATTTTCATCTGTCATCTCTCTGACCAACCAGCCAAATATTTTTTCTACCGTTTGCTTATATAAAGAAGAGTTTTGATGTTGGTATGCTTCGCTGAACAAAAACATCAATTGTGCATTATCATACAGCATTTTTTCAAAATGTGGTACGTGCCAACGCGTATCTACTGAGTAGCGGGAAAATCCCCCATTAATAGGATCGAAAATTCCCCCTTGCGCCATCTTTTGCAATGTAAGATGTACATGTTCAGCGACAAAGTCATCCTGAGCTAAAACAGCATATCTCAATAGAAAAGTCCAGTTATTTGGAAGTGGAAATTTTGGACTGCCTGTGTAGCCCCCTTCTATTTTATCAAAACGTTTTTTCCAAGGTTCTACTATTTTTTCTAAGTCTTCTTTTTGAAAAGCCTTCGGAATTTCCATCAAGGGAAGCCTTTCGCTTTCTTTTACCATGGTCGTCAGTCGCCGGGCATAGTCTAAAGCAGTTTCTGGAGAATGGATCCACATATCCTGAACTTGTAAAAGCACAGCTTCCCATTGCTCTGGTGTAAAATACGTACCTCCATATATAGGCCGTCCATCGGGAAGACAAATACAATTAAGGGGCCAACCTCCGGCATTTGTCATCAATTGTACTGCCGTCATATATATCTGATCCACATCGGGCCTCTCCTCTCGATCTACTTTTACAGAGATAAAATGCTCATTCATAATTCGAGCGATAGGCTGATTCTCAAAAGACTCTCTTTCCATTACATGACACCAATGGCAAGAAGAATACCCTATACTCACAATGATGAGTTTATTTTCATCCTGTGCTTTTCTAAGAGCTTCTTCTCCCCACGGATACCAATGGACAGGATTGTTTTGATGTTGCCGCAGATATAAAGAACTTTCGTGTCGGAGTTTGTTTGCCATGACTACGAAAGTAATGAATATTAATGAATTATATGCTGCAAAGTCCCCAATCCTTTCGAAAGCATATTAAAATCAAGTTCATCCGGGAGGGCAATAACCGCAGTCTCTGCAGCATTTAAATTGGTATGTGCGTTACACAAATAATCGCATAAATTGGATATACTGGGATTATGCCCCACTATCAACAAGTGGTGAGTGGATTCATCAACTTTGTTTATAATCTGCATAAGTTCATGTATAGATGCTTCATATATATTTTCATTCCACTCTATTTGTCCTTCTTTCACTCCTAAAATATGCGAAAGTATTTTGCTTGTTTCTTTTGCCCGGGTGGCCGTAGATGAAATTATTTTTATTTCATCATGATTATCAAAACATTTTTTTAACTTATCTCCTATAGAGTGAGTTTTTTTAAGCCCTTCTTCAATTAAATGACGACTGTAGTCATCCTTTCCATAGGTGTAGGGCTCGGCTTGAGCATGCCGAGTAAGATAAAGAAATTTTGTCTGCATGGTAAATATCTGTTAGCGCCATGTAAATATACGAAATTGTTTACTATTTACTTATATCTTTGTTAAAAGGGGATTTCATATAAAAAAATCTAAAAATGAACGTTTTAGTTGCCAACAATCACTTAAGTTCAATCGGGGGATCCGAGATGTATATGTATGATCTGATTAAGTCTTTATCAGAAAAAAGAAATATACATGTAGAATATTTTACGTTCCAAAAAGGTTCTGTTTCCGAAAAAATAGAGCAGGACTTACAGGTTACATTTCAGTCCAAAAAAAAATATGACTTAATCATTGCCAGTCATTACCCGATCATCAAAAAACTATGCACATTCGGTCCTATTATTCAGGTGTGCCACGGTACTTCCCATATACTGGAATCTCCTTGTCCCCTTGCAGATTTCCATGTCGCCGTATCCCAAGAAATATCCGATTTTTTAACGCAACAGAACATTAGAAACAAAACATTATTAAATGGATTAGATCTGGCTACAAAAAAGCCAATTCACCCCTTAAATCATGAAATCAAAAATGTACTTTCACTCTGCCAAAGCAAGGAAGCGAATGAGACTATAAGAGAAATATGTCAGGAAGAAAAATGGGGGTTTACTGCATTCAATAAACACGTTAACCCTACATTCAATATCGAAAAAATCATAAACCAGCACGATATTGTCGTAGGAATCGGCCGTTCTATCTATGATGCAATGGCTTGTGGCCGGCCCGGCATCATTTATGACCAAAGAGAATATAATGGAAATTTGGCTGATGGGTATCTCGAACCCGAAAAATTCAATCTTTTCAGTTTATTTAACTGTTCGGGGCGGTATTCCAGAAAAATATTGGATAAACAAAGTTTAAAAAACGAGTTTTATAAATACAACCCAGAAGACGGCACACGATTACGGAGGATAGCCGAAAATCAATTAAATATAACCAAATTAACAGATGATTTTCTTACTCTCTTAGAAAACATAAGGGTAAGGAACATATTAACGAAACATCTGCTAAGTGTCTTTTATTATTTTCGGGATAAAGATTATAAAACGCAAAAACAATAAAAAACAAGTCGATTTTTATCCTAGTCACCTCTTCAAGCTTCAGCCATCTGCATTGCCTGAGTTTGTATGGGCGTATGTTTTTCTATGTTCAACACATATTTTATCCAGTTTTCAAAGCTGTATTTTTCACGGATAAAAGAAGGCACTTCCTCGTAAGGGCTGTTGATAAAATCAAGTACTTCATTTTTATGTTGATTTTCCCATATCAAAATATTATTAGGGTTGTAAAAATCATATTTTTCTACAGCTGGATTTGTCGTAATGACTTTTTTATTGAAACCCAATCCTTCAAAAACACGAAAAGAAAGCCCCTTATGTATAGGATTTTGCAAGTCTAAGAGTACAGAAGAGTCTTTAACTTTGTTGAGTGTTTCCCGATAAGGTATCGTTGTATCTAATAAAGAGACTTCTTTATATTCTTCTGTGATTGCTCTTATTTTCCCCTTATTAGGGAATAGTAATATTTCTTTGTTAATATCGATATCCGCAAAAGATGCCAATAATTCACAGGTAATTTCCCAGCGCGCCTCATCATAACTTCCCACGTAAAAAACCTTGTTTTTTGAACAATCTGTACCAAAGCGGCTTTCCAAATAGAAATTAGTTGTCGGAAGCACACCCTCATATTTTAAATCAGCGGGATCAAAAACATAAAACCTATCGAAAACAGGCACTAATTCTTTAACATTGGGAAATCTGTCAAAGCCATCCCATTGATAAGCAACCATCAGATCTACTTTTTTACGCATTTCGAGCAAAACATCTTCCGGATATAAGTCCGGGCGAATGATTAATGCATAATCTGCCTTTTTAAATGTATTTATTTTATCTAAATAATACTGTTTATTAGCTTCTGCCTTTAATTGTTTCTTATGCTCATAGTCATTAAAAACCACCTTTCTGTATAGGTTATAAAGTCTTTGTCCAATGTTCTTATATTGAAAAGGCTGAGGCGAGACCATACATTCTTGTACATCAAAACCTAAGCAGCTCAATTTAAAACTAATTTTATCTGCTATAGAAAAATTTTCAGGAGCACCTAAAATAATACTTTTAGATTCAATCATTTTGTTTTCCATATCTTCTTTATCAGCTTCTAAACATATAACGGAATTACAACGAAAACGTTACTTTAGCCTTCAGGTAAATTTATTTTTACGTACGGATTCTCATCTGTTATGTAATGAATCCAGTTTCTAAAACTATACTTTTGTCTTATCTCTTCCGAAATAGGAACGTATGGTTTTTCTAAAAAATATTTTAAATTTTCCATCTCATCTTTTCCGTAAATAAACACATTATCGGGATGGTAAAAGTCATATTCCGTAATTGTATGGTTATTTGTAATTAATTTTTTTTGAAATCCAAGAGCTTCAAAAACCCTAAATGAAAGGCCATATTGTTCCGGCGGTGCCAAATCAATAAGAACTTTAGAATTAAAAGATCGGGTTAAATTTTCTTCGAAAGAAATCGCTTCATTTGTTACAATATTGTCTTTCATAAAAAAAGCAAACCTGCGCCGATGTAAATGAATATCATAATGCATATTATGCGCTTCACAAAAGCGAATCAACGATAAAAGAATCGCTTTTCGGTCGGAAGAGTAATTCCCCCAATAATACAAATCCGTACCCCTTTCTGTGTTCCTGTTTGCCAGTTCAGTATAAGATACCGGGTAAAAATTACTTGTTTCTAAGGTTTTTGCCATTCCTTTATCCTGCGGATCAAAAACAAAAAATCGATCGAAAAAATCTATATATCCGTATGTTTTCGGAAAGCGTTGCATAGCATCCCATTGGTAAGCAATCAGAATATCCGCTTTCGTGCGCAGAGCTTTTATAAAGTTTTTCGGAAAAGCATCCGGCCGGATGATCAGAGCGTAATCCGCAGTATTTTCTAACTGGCCAAGGCGCCTATTTATTTTTTGTTGGCTTCTTTTAAATAGCACATTCTTTTTAGAGTATTTTTTTCCTCCCCATTTTATTCTCAGCCACTCCCCTAGATTTTTATACTCAAAGACATTGTCAAAAAAGGAGATATTAACCACATCAAAGCCCTGGTAGATAAGTTCGCGTTCCACCATTTTATCAATCCCAAAATGTTTAGGAGCACCTAAAATAATGGTTTTTGTCGTCTCTCCTTTCATATTGTCGAGTATGTTGTTGCAAGAATTATGCCTTAAGTTTATAAGCTTATAGTTTTGGCTTAGACAATGTAAAAGGATGATTATAAGATTTCAAGGTAAAGTATTTTAATTTTTTTCTGATTTTCCATTTTCTTATCAGGTTAAGAGGTTTTTTTTTTAAGTAAGATTTATCTTTGTGAACAAAAGAAATACAAGCATTAACTATCCTTTCGCTGGATTTTCCATCCTGATAAGGATGTGTTGCATCAATAAATTTGTTTATTTCCAAAATTATTTCTTCCGGACAGGTAAGCGCATAGTCCAATGCTTCTTCAAGATGGCTTAATTCTGTAATATTCATAAAATGAGGTTCAGGCCGGTTGTTTTTATAAGTTACCACTACCTTCTTTTGCATAACAAATTCACTGATAGCGGAAGTAGTATCGGAAAGCATGATATCTGCTTTCGCAAACAGCGGATTGAGGTCTGTCGTATCGTAATATTGGAAAAAGTCACCATTTAAGGCTTTAAAACGATCTTTTACTTCTTCTTCAATCTTCGGGTGTAATACAGCTATGAACTGATATTTTTTCTTTTCAATGATTTTTTTTAGTTCTTGAAAAAAATCATTGTCATACGCTAAGCTTAATCGCTTTGTAAAGGTAGAAGCCAGCATCACTACAGGTTTTTCATAAGTTCTTTTTTTTGATTCCTGTCGAAATAAAGGATCTATTTTAGACCATCCTGTTTCTACTGCATCAAAAGTTTTATATTTTTCGGCCTGTTCTTTAAAAACCTGCAATGTGGATGGTCCATGGCATGTGTAAAGATCAAAAAGTCCCCGTATCCGGAAATGATCTTTTTTAAACGATCTTTTATTCGCTGGGAAACCATGAAACACCTGTACTTTCAGCCCTTTATAAAAATCGGGCACACTATCTGTCGCCGTCAAAATAATATGCGGATCATAAGCAAGGGTTTCTTCTATATTATTCAGCAAAGGCACCCTATCTTTAAAATAAGATTTCGTTTCCTCCAACTCACAAAACCAATATACTTGATGGCCTTGTGCTTCTATTTCTTTTTGCAGAGGAAGCCCGATCGGAATGCTATAAGGGTATGTTATATATATAAGGAACCTATATCTCATACAGAGCGGCATTTACTTTTTGCAATACAATTTGAGGTTTAATTAAATCAATCGCTTCTAACCCTTCACAAAGGCATGATTTATTACCATATACAGAGCAAGGGCGATTCGGATGATTCACTTGAATACAGTCATTTATAGATTGTCCATACCCTAAAAAACCTAAAAAAGGGTGCGTAGTCCCCCATAAAGATATACACCTCACCCCCACTAAAGAGGCCATGTGCATTCCCGAAGAATCCATGCTCAACATGAGATCGATATTCGATATAAGCTCAAGCTCTTCCTTCAAAGAAAGGGTACCGATGGTGTTTACCACATTTTTATGCTTTCGAGCCAGGTCATCAGCCATTTCTTTCTCTTTTTCACCTCCTCCGAAAATAAATAATGTCGTGGAATCATAGGAGGCCAATTGGTTAATCAGTTCTTTCATCTTTGATAATGGCCACATTTTATATTTCCACTGCGCAAAAGGAGAAATTCCAATGTTATATTTCGTATGGTTTACGATAGCGGAATACTGTGACGGGGTTCTCATATTGACTTTTGGCAGTTGATGTGAGAGTTCTGCTTTTAACCCCAACGCTCTAAACACGTCCGCATAACGCTCTACGGTGGGTTTTAATTGTTTTAACCGTTTCGTTTTAATGATTTCTTTTTTGGCTTTCCGCCCTTTATCTATCGTTTTGGTATAAGAATGCCCATTCAAACTTGACAGCATACCCAATATTTTTGTACGGATATTACCGTGCAAATCGGCTATTTTATCGGCTCGGTAAACCTGTAGCTCTCTATGCAATTTCAACAACCCTTTCATACCTTTATGCTTTGATTTTGGATAAAAACCATGGAAAAGCACATTCTCTATCTCTAAAAAAAAAGCTTCAAAAAAGTGATGACTAACGATAATAAACTCGTGATTTAGATTTTGTTTACAAGCTTCTTTTAATACAGAGGCAAGCATCGCGACATCTCCCATAGAAGAGAGCCTATATATCAAAACCCGTTTTTTCATTTATTTTTTCTCGTCATCCTGCGCATATAAAACAGGATTGAGCTTAGGGTCGTTATACATTTTCATTTGCCTATATACTTTCATATACCGGGTTCCATGCTCTATATCTTCCAATAATTCATCTATACTCTGAGACAGATCTCTCTGTTGCTCGAGTAAGATATCCAATTTAAAGCTACATTTTTTTCTTTGTTCTTTATCGCTGTCTTTCCGGTTAGCTTCTAAGCGCATATGATAGATCTTTAAAGCTAATATCGAAAGCCTATCAATTGCCCATGCCGGACTTTCTGTATTTATCCGTGCCGAAGGTCGGGGTTTTATCTCTTTATATTTTTCTAAAAAATAAGAATCGATACGTTCTACTGTATCGGTTCTGTCTTGATTGCTTTTGTCAATTTCCCTCTTCCACTTCAGGGCTTGTTCGGGTGTTACTTTCGGGTTTCTGATTTCATCTTCAATATGCCATTGTACGGTATCAATCCAAGCTTTCTTATAGAGTAACCTTTCTAAAGAGTTTGGCGGATAGGGGTTATCATAATTTTGATAGATATTATCTTTTATGTGATAAACCTCTATCGCTTTTTCAAAAATTTTGTTGGCTTTTTCGCTTAACATATATATAAAGATAAAAATTCAACAACGAATCATTCGAATATATATTAAATTATAGATGCACCCAAATAAAAAAACGCTTTATTTTTTACAATAAAGCGTTTCCTCCCCTTAAAGGGCGGACATTTCTTTTTATCTATTTTCAATATCTACGTATTCTCTTTCTGTTTCGCCTACATAGATTTGTCTTGGTCTTCCTATAGGTTCTTTATTATCATGCATTTCTTTCCATTGAGCAATCCACCCGGGCAATCTTCCCAAGGCAAACAACACTGTAAACTCTTCTGAAGCAAAGCCAAGGGCCCGATAAATAATACCGGAATAAAAATCCACATTCGGGTATAATTTCCTTTCTATAAAATACTCATCGTCCAAAGCTACCTGTTCCAATTGCATGGCTATGTCCAAGGTAGGATCTTTTATGCCCAATTTATCTAATATTTCATGGCAGGCTTCTTTTAATATTTTTGCTCTGGGATCGAAGTTTTTATACACTCTGTGTCCAAAACCCATCAAGCGGAAGGGATCATTTCTATCTTTAGCCTTTTCTACATACTTGCTTACATCCCCTCCATCGTTTTTAATACTTTCCAACATTTCTATGACGGCTTGGTTTGCCCCTCCGTGAAGAGGTCCCCAAAGGGCAGATATACCCGCAGAGACAGAAGCATATAAATTGGTGTCCGCAGACCCTACGATGCGCACCGTTGAAGTTGAACAGTTTTGTTCATGCTCAGCATGCAGTATAAGCAGTTTGTGCATGGCATTAATAATAACCGGATCAATTTCAGTCTCCTCAGTAATCTGACCAAAAGTCATATTCAGGAAATTATGGACATAGTTCAAATCATTTTTCGGATACATCACAGGATGCCCCAATGATTTTTTATGAATCCAAGAGACAATAGTCGGCATTTTTGCCAATAAACGAATAATATTTAAATTCTCCTCTTCTTCCGTAGCGTCCGGATTCAACGATTCTGGATAAAAAGCTGATAAAGCTCCAACTAAACAAGACAACTGACCCATAGGATGTGAATTTGATGGAAATCCATCAAAAAACTTTTTCATATCTTCATGAATCATGGTATGTTCGCTGATTTTATTTCTAAAATCTTCAAGTTTTTGAACGGAAGGGAGCTCACCGTATATCAATAAGTAAGCTACTTCTAAAAAGGTAGATTTTTCAGCTAACTGCTCTATAGGGTACCCTCTATATCGTAATATACCACGCTCGCCATCAAGAAAAGTTATGGCACTTGTCGTTGCTCCTGTGTTTTTATATCCCCTATCTAAGGTGACAATTCCAGAGCTTCCTCTAAGTTTGGAAATATCAAGTGCTTTCTCATTTTCTGTTCCCGTGATTATAGGTAATTCATATTCTTTACCTTCAACATTCAGTGTGGCTTTTTCTGACATAATTAAAATTAATCGATAATCAATTCTTTTCTAAAAATTGCTTCCGCAATATAAGAATAGAGTTGTAAAATAACAATAATATTATATTCCTTTACATCAGGTTTACGATAATAGTCAATTTTGAGAATTTCAAAATATTATTTTCGCATTTTGTTCTATGCAGGCCCAAGGTTTTACAGACCCTCTGTACCCATGCGCATCATTACCAGAGTGAAACACTGACTTTCAGGCGTTTAAAGAAAATTGAGCTTAGATTTATATCAGAAAACTGTTTGCCGGCAAAAGTAAAAAAGAGCAAGCTCCTAATAAAACAGGCGTTTGCTCTTTCAACATTTTAAAATAACCAGATTTTCTACTCCAGGTTAAAAAGAACGTCCGGAAAAATCTTTGAAAGCCGAATTTCGTTTCCCTTTCCTTCTTCCGGAGTTGTGGCTTCTGTTTCCTCTTCGATCGGAGCGTTTATTATTACGCCCTTTATTTCTTGATCTATGCGAAGAAACCTCCACTCTCAATTCACGGCCTTCGAAATCTGCGCCATGAAAAGTATCGATAATTGTATCCACTACATCATTTTGCACTTCGAAGAAGGTGAAAATATCTTTTAAGTCTATTTTACCTATAGATTCTCCGGGCACTTTGCTGTTGTCACAAAGAAAGGCCAATAAATCGCCTGGGGAGAAGTCATCTTTTCTACCTACATTCAAAAATAGACGGGTGTAATTGCTCTTTCCTCTTCTGTCCGATGAATTTCGGTCTCCCGTTTCATTAAGATTAGGCGCATTTTGATAATCTTCAAAAAATCTATTAAACTCTAAGGAAGTAATACGTTTGATGATCTCCTCCTTGCTGTATTCTTCGAGATTTTCTAAGATGGTTGGTAAATAAGGATTAATTTGTTCCTCATTAACTTCGACATTATGCACCTTGTTGAAAAGCGAATACAGTTGTTTTTCGCAGACTTCTGCTCCTTGAGGTATTTCTTTCTTTTCAAATTTTTTGCCTACAATTTTTTCTAAACGGCGGATTTTCCCCATATCGCGATTGCTTATGAGCGACATAGAAATTCCTTTTTTGCCAGCTCTGGCTGTTCTTCCTGAGCGGTGGGTATAATACTCCGCTTCATCGGGCAAGGAATAGTGAATCACATGCGTAATATTATTCACATCTATACCCCGGGCAGCCACATCTGTGGCCACGAGCAATTGCAGGTTTTTATCCCGATAGCGTTTCATCACTTTATCTCTTTGCTGTTGAGACAGATCGCCATGTAGGGAGTCGGCATTATACCCTTCGCGTATTAAACCTTCAGCAGTTTCCTGTGCTTCGATTTTTGTACGGCAAAAGACGATACCGAAAATTCCGGGATTAAAATCTACCAGGCGCTTTAGCGCGGCATATTTATTTCTCCGGGTGACCATGTAATAATGGTGTTCGATATTTTCATTACCTGTGTTTTGCACGCCTACCGTCAGTTCCTTCGGGTCAGTCATGTATTTTTTTGCGATTTTACGCACTTCCTTCGGCATAGTAGCCGAAAACAACCAAGTTTTCTTTTCTGCAGGAGTACTCTCAAGGATCTGATCGATATCTTCTTGAAAGCCCATGTTGAGCATTTCATCTGCTTCGTCCAGTACAACGTATTTTATCTGAGAAAAATCTATTGCCTTTCTTCTGATAATATCTAACATTCTACCGGGGGTTGCGACGACGATCTGCACACCTCTACGGATTTGGCGAAGCTGATCACTGATACTGGCGCCGCCATATACAGCTACTACATGTACCTTGTCAAGGTTCTTCGCATAGTGCTTCATATCGTTTGAAATCTGAAGACACAACTCTCGCGTAGGACATAAAATCAACGCCTGCGGATGTTTTTGTGAAAAATCAATTTGTTCTAATAGAGGGAGACCAAAAGCTGCGGTCTTCCCTGTGCCGGTTTGGGCTAATCCGACAAAATCATCCTCGCCAGTCAATAATACAGGAACGGCTTTTTCCTGAATGGCAGAAGGTTTTTCAAAACCTAAATCTGCGATGGCATCGACAATTTCTGATCGAATACCCAGTTCTAAAAATGGGTTCATTAAATAAAATAATACAATAGGCTGTATTGCCTAAGGCGGTGCAAAGGTACAACTATTATTTTGATTTCCAAAGGATTCTTGTTGTTTTATATTGCTCCTCACGTTTAAAATTAA
>JAJYRG010000145.1 GCA_021794195.1 Bacteroidota bacterium | reverse complement strand
CCTTTATATTTAATTTGGGGCATCATCATCGATTCGGTATGACCATGGGCCAAACGTACCGCTATATTTTCGTCATAGTCTGCCCCTTCTTTGATAAAATTAAGCTGACCTGATTCTTGTATGGGCAATATATTTTCTTTCAGGAAAGAAGCCTTTTCCCTGGGGTTGGGCTCGGTCGCCCATTGCCAATGTTTTTTATTGCTCCAAAACCGTGCATTTTTAAAAGCCGGAATTAACTTTTCGCCTTCTCGCCTAACGGCACCTCCACAATGATCGAAATGTAAATGTGTAAGGATCACATCCGTGATATCATCTCGGTGAAAACCATGCGCTCGCAGAGATTTGTCTAGATTATCCTCTCCATGTATGTAGTAATGGCTGAAAAACTTATCGCTTTGTTTATCCCCCATTCCCGTGTCAATTAAAGTCAGGCGGTCTCCATCCTCTATAAGCAGTAGCCGATTTGTAAACGTGCAAAGGTTATTTGCATCTGCAGGGTTAGTCCGTTGCCATAATACTTTAGGCACTACACCGAACATAGCCCCTCCATCCAGTTTAAAAAACTCTGTATTAATTGTATATAGTTTCATAATAATTCAATTTTATCTTGCTAAATCCTGAAGAGCTTCTTTTAGGACAGGGAAGTGAAATTCAAAGCCCGTATCCCTTAATTTTTTAATATTTACACGCGATCCTTCAGTTATCATTTTACTCATTTCTCCGAATAACAGCCTGGCTGCAAATAGAGGCGCAGCAGGTGTCCATCTTTTTTTCGACATAGACTCAGACAGTTCTTTTGCAAAATCTTTCATCTGAATATATTGGGGAGAGGCCACGTTAAATATACCTTCAATCTCTTCATGCTTTATGAAAAAATTATAAATCCGTATCAAATCCATTATATGAATCCAAGGAAGATACTGGTTTCCAGAACCTATGCAGGTATTTATTCCCAAACGGACTAGGGGTAATAAACGTTTATACATACCTCCTTCCCTGCCCAATACAACTCCTTTTCGCAGGATAATAATTCGTTTGGATACATCTTCAAACTGAGCCGTACTGTGCTCCCAATCTAAACAAACGCTCCCTAAAAAATCTCTTCCGGCTTTATCTTTTTCTGTATACACTTTCTCATGAGTATAAGCCCCGTAGTATCCTACAGCAGAGGAAGATATATAAGTATCAATGGATAGACGATAAGCGCGGAGAGCTTGAGCTAAATTTTCAGCCGGCAATGTCCGGCTTCTTTTTATCTCTTCTTTTCTCTTTTTTGTCCATCTTGATTGCCCTATGTTTGCGCCGGCCAAATTGATGATCGTATTGACATCTTTTAACGCTTCCAAAGGTACTGCATTTTCATTTTCAAAATTCCAAACGAAAGATTGCTGGTGATTTTGTGAGGTTCTGTCCAAGGTTTTAACCCCATATCCTTTGTCAAGAAGATATTTTCGCAATGTATGCCCAATAAATCCCGAACTGCCACAAATTAAAACGTTGCCCATAACCGTAGTTCATCTAAAACAATGACGATAAAATACTTAATTCCAAACGAACACGTAAATTATTTTAATATTTTATATTAAACAACCTTTTTAAGCTTTTTCGTTGGGCACATGTTTAATGTACCCAAGACCGAAAAACAGCTGCATCGTTAGCTTCATAAAAAGCAATTCGCAAAACGTAAGAAAAAAAGTGTAAGTTTAATATTTATTAAATTTATAGGGGGCATTCCTTTTTATTTCTTATCCTAAAACTCTATATGTAAAATGGAAAAACTTCTTGGGTATATGATGAGCATCATTGATATGAATGAGAGAGAAAGACAGCTCGTAAAGTCAGTGTTCAAACCTAAAAACTATGAGCAAGGGGATTATATTTTAGAAGAAGGAAGAATATGTAAAGAAATTGGGTTTATAATCCAAGGAATTGTCATTTACAGTATAGAAGAAAAGGATGAGTCTCATGTATACAGTTTTGGAAAAGAAAACGAGTTTGTCTGCAATTACGAAAGTTTCCTCACAAAAACGCCTTCATCCAAATCCATTAAGTGTATTGAGAACGTTGAGATGCTGTGCATAAGTTATGATAATTTACAGATCCTATATGACGAAGTCGTGCATGGACAAAAATTAGGTAGGCTAATCAGTGAACAACTGTTCCTTGAAGCTTCTGCCAATATAACTTCGTTTTATACGGATAGTCCCGAACAACGATATAAGCAATTTTTGCACTTTCATTCTGACTTGATTCAACGTATCCCACAGTATTTAATAGCTTCATACATCAAAATAAAGCCTCAGTCTCTCAGCCGGATTAGGAAGCGTATGCTGAAAAAATAACAATATTAACCTAAGTGAATGAAAACTCCCGGGCTAACTCATAGTTTTGCTACCGCATTAATGAGGTACTCTTATGAATTTAGAAGAAAAAATTTTTACAAAATTATTTATGAATAAGGTAGCTGTTATCGAAAAAAGAGAGATTTCCGATAACGTTTTTCATCTTAAATTAGAGGGGAGTATTCAATTTCATAAAATACTTCCCGGACAACATCTTCGTATATTATTATTCCCTAATCAGAAAGGCAGACTCCGAGATAGGGTAAGGACATATTCGATATGGAAATACCAACAAGAAAAAAATATAGGAACCGTTGATATTGCCGTGTGCGCTCATACACATGGACCGGGAAGCCAATGGGCAAAACAGATTGACATCAACAACCATGTGCTTATTTCCAATCCTCTGGGAAAGTTCACTTTAAATAATTCGAAGAAAAAACATGTTTTTATTGGGGATATTTCTGCTCTTGCTCATTTCTATAATTTTCTACAACACTTGGTTTCTGAACATAGCCTACAAGGAGTTATCTATGGAGATGATAAAAATAAACTGTTTTCTGATTTTGATGGTTCCCGTCCGTTTATATTTTATGAATCTAGCTCTAAGCTTAACATGTTATTATTGGATTACTGCCGGAACCTCGCAATAGATAAAGATACAATGATTTACATAGGCGGAGAGGGAGAAATATGTGTGTTATTACATAAATTCCTCGTCAAAGAACGAAAAGTCTCCCGCAGGCAGCTAAAAGTAAAACCTTTTTGGATGATCAATAAAACTGGTTTAGAATAAATTTTTCGTCAGCTATAACTCTATCATTTATGACTTTGACAGAAAAGGAAAGTTTAACTTTTAAAAAAACAGACAAGATTTATGTTTTTAAGACATCCATTAATACACAACTGGATATCAATAAAATAAGAGATGAACTCGATAGACTGTACTCTTTAACGAAATGGAGTTTTGACCTAGAAGATTGCGATCGGGTTTTCCGCGTAGAAACTTCATTAAAGGATCCTACGGAAATAATCCAAATTTTACAAGATAAAGGTTTCCATTGCGAAGAAATGCCTTATTGATATTCGAAAGGCAACGGG
>JAJYRG010000144.1 GCA_021794195.1 Bacteroidota bacterium | reverse complement strand
CAAAATCCAAATTGGTTATCTCTTTGCGATAAATCAATTATTAGACAAGAAATGGAATTAAAAAGGCATACTTTTCATTCCTATTATCTCAATGATTCTGCTTTCATGATCTCTGCATAAAAAAGGGGTAAACTACCATCCCGGAGCAAAGTTTAAACCAAATTCTCCGAATTTTGCTTTTGATTTTTGAAAAGGTATGGCGTAATAAGGTTCTAAAATCATGGCTCCAAACAAATTGACACGCAAAGACACACCTGCACTAAAAACAGGAACTCTCACGTTGGGATCATATTGCATTTCGCCAGGTATAGGATTGCCAGCACCATCTTTTGCAGGAACCAGATCATCTTCAGTTTTCTGCCACTTTACAGTCATTCCCTTACCCCATGCCAATCCTCCATCGATAAAAAAGTTTAAATCGGAGAATAAAAAATCTGATTTGATGGCAGCTAATTTTTCAGGACCTGTGAAGGGCAGTCTTACTTCTAAATTTCCGATAGCCATACGGGATCCCATCAAGTCCGATAAACCAATCTTACCGGAAGTATCGAAAGAACCACTTTCGTAACCTCGTATTAGGTAAGGATAGCCTATATAAAGTCTATAGAGTGCATCTTCATTTTTTCCAGTACGCATATAAGAATAAAGGCGTGCTGCTATAGTAATAGGTTTATACCGGTTATACTTTCTTACATCTATATTCCAGGCATTAAAATGATAATCTCCGAAATATTGTTCCACGCCTAATCGATAGCGGAAACCTTGCAATGGAGAAGTAATGCCAAATACTGTATTATCCCCGACAAACCCTGTGTTAATTTGCTGTATGACAAACGGATCCATATTCTGTACGCCCAGCAAATTGCTTGCTTCTTCATTGGAAAGTTTTTCCCGGGTGCTGGAATAACTGTAGTAAGAATCCGTCCAACGTTCTACTCTATAACTATACCGGGACAAAGCCCCTCCTATTTCCCACCTATGATTTCTATTGAAAGGATAAGCGACGAAAGCTTCCGCCTGTTGTTGAAATGTACGTATTAAATATGTATCCCTGACAAACTCTTCTCCTACGCCGTATCCCAAGTCCCGCATATCGTAAGTAGAAAAAGCAGACATATATGGAATATGGCTTATCGCCCCTCCCCAATTCCAGCGGCTACGTTGGTTGATATACGCTACTTGTCCTCCAAAATCATAAACTTCTCCATTAATATTTAAAGCGGCGAAAATCTGGTTAAATCCTAATATATCTGAAAACTGCCCTTGGATTCCGCTGGCAATACCCGCTCCATACCGGCTTCCTACAGACATCCCTATTCCGCTGTTCGCCAGATAATCTAATCGAAATTTCGACCTATACGGGATATCTTGTATCTGATTATTCGTCACGCGATCGAAAACATTGAAATTACGAAGGTTAGTATTCACTACATTTACCCCCCTACTTTCCACCGGAGGAAGCATAGCAGCGGTAAAATCTGTTTGGTGAACATCAACAGGGCGAGCTATAAAATCTGAAGACTCAGCTCTGTATATAGAATATTTCCCACCGTAAAAATAAGAGTAGACAATATCATCTTCCGCGGAGACACTGATAGCAGGGGAATATTCTGTAATCCCACTAATTCCGGTAAAATAGTCGGTCAATTGATCAACAGTGTTCTCTCCGATATTATATTTATACATATTTCGAAAACCATCTCTATTGGAAAGAAAATAAATTTCATTTCCAGAGGATGAAAATTGAGGATTCAGATTATTTGCTCCGGGAAAGACATCAATAGTTTCTATTTCTTTAGTTTCAATATCAATCATAGCCAAGCCCATAGGTATTTCTACTTCTCTACTGTCTGCATCAAAAGCTATCCGATCTGTACTGAACACTATATACCGGCCATCTCTTGAAAAACTGGGCTGAAAATCAGAATAAAGATCATCCATTAATTGAGTTAATTCTTTGGTGTTTAGGTCATAAGTATAGATATCACTATATCCATTTCTCAATCCAGAGAAAGCGACTACATCACCATTGGGCGCCCATGTTATATTGGTAAATTCGGTTATATCTCCCATAGTGATGAGTTCTGAAGTTTTGCCTGTTTCAACATTCAATATCATGAGTTTATTCTTCCCTTTACTAAAAACGCTGAAAGCAAACCTTTTTCCATCAGGCGAAAAAGTCCCTGCTGACTCTATGAAACTAAATTCATCTATATCCGGATTGGTGATTCTGCTTCCAAGTTTTCGGATCACTTCCCCGGTATGTGCATCGGCTAAAAATAGATCTATCCCAAAAAGATCCTTCTCCGACATATAGGCAACATATCGTCCATCAGGAGATATTGCCGGAGATACATTCATATTTCCCGAATTGGCAGGGGTAAGCAATGGTTTTCCTATAGGGTTTGAAGTGGTGTCTTTGTTTAGACTTCTGAAGCTGTTTTCAATACTGTTTTTCCACAGAGTTGACATGGTACGGGCATCGTATCCAAATGTCTTTTGAACTGCATATTCATACCCATGTTTCGCTGTCTCTATAAAAAATGGCATAATAGCTGTGTCACCATAGGTCGAACCGACATAAGCCCAAAATGCTTGCCCATAGCGATAAGGGAAATAATTATGAGACTCTTCAGTCAATTGCCTCATTGAGGGAATATCATTATTTACATAAGAATCGCGCAGCCACATTGCTGTGAAAGCATCTTTTTTCCCTATAGAGAAATATTCAGCCATCCCTTCCACCATCCACAAAGGTATATTACCAATATTTTCAAGACGGGTGGAATCCGTTCCTTCCATAATTATTCTATATTGAAATGCATGTGCCAGCTCATGACCTAATACATGACGTGTCTGCTGGTTTATTTGCATGACCGGCATGACAACCCGTTGCTTAAATGCTTCGGTAACTCCTCCCGTCCCCACTCCTATTTCACCTGAAATCGCTGTTGTCTGTTGAAATTCAGGATGATTATTGTAAATAATTACCGGATTTTTACGTAAAAATGTATCCTGAAATACTTGCTGATGTAATTCATACCATACCTCACTTTCTTTAGCCAACCAGTTGACCATAGAATCATTCTCTAAATAGTAGTATAAATTAAAATGAGGAGTGTCAAAAACTTTAAAGTTTAATTTTTTATACCGCATTTTATTTTGCCCGAAATACTGTGCATCC
Source organism: Bacteroidota bacterium (assembly GCA_021794195.1). Taxonomy (GTDB): domain Bacteria; phylum Bacteroidota; class Bacteroidia; order Sphingobacteriales; family Sphingobacteriaceae; genus Sphingobacterium. Next base: position 284 of record JAJYRG010000144.1, on the reverse strand, counting down.
ACGGTGAAAAATGAACAGATTAAAAAAGACAAAACACCTATACAAATAAGTCTATTTAATTTCATATATAATGGCTAAAAGTCAATACCCACTTTACCAAATTTATTAAAAAAAATGGTATAAAAAACACTATGAACCTTAATTATTAATAATAACAACGATTTATTAGAATAAATCGTTACACAAAGTAAGGTTGTGCCTTTCTCTCTTACAGAAAACAAAGTAGATTTGTTTACTATATATTTTTTTGAAAACCCGAAATGATCCGTTCTTCTGGGCAAAGC
>JAJYRG010000003.1 GCA_021794195.1 Bacteroidota bacterium | reverse complement strand
ACGATATCATTATTATGGGATATTCTCTTTTTGGATATGCTTTTTTCTACGATCGGCAAATATTTATCAGGTGATCTTTTCGGCCAGGAAGGGAGTGTGCTTGAAATTATTTCTTGCAGAACCTTTCGACCTGAATTCGATTATTATTTTTTGCTCAGAACGCTTTGAAATAGTCAGATTCAACTAAAAGTGACGAAGGAATAGCGGGCTATTCTGAGGAGATTTTAGGAAGAAGATGGCTGTTTCAAAGTGAAAAACAAAAAAGCTAATTATATAAACACGCTATGCTTCGTTGCCTCTGCTTGCGGTATCCCGATACCCCTGCACAAAGGCGCCTTGCCTAGCCTTGTTTATTTAATTTCTGAGCGGGTAAAGAATAGTCGAACTCAGGTTTTCAAGATTTACTGTCACATCGAACGGAGGGAGAGGTCTCCGCTCTTACAGCACTGTAGCTATCTTTAACGCACGGCAGTAACACGGTTTCTTCTTCTTTAGTCTGAGATGTTTCGACTTCGTTCAGTATGAACAGCAAAGGCTGTGAGTGGAGTTTTTATGTCGCTCTTACAGAGCTAAATTAGGTTCGACATGATTGCATAGGGCAGCGCCCTATGTTATGGTTATTCCGCCCCTTACAGGGGCTGGAGGATCAGAGATTCGGGATTAGAGTGGATAAAGGAGCTTTGAAGCTTGTTTCTTGCAGAGCCTGTCGAGGGATCTCAAAGCTACAGAGCAGTGACTATCCTTAACGCATTGCAGTAGAACACGTTTTTTCTTCTTGGGTCTGAGATGTTTCGCTTTCGCTCAACATGACAATGTGAATGGTTTTGTGAAGTGTGCTTTGGCTTTAAGATAGGAATTAAAACCAGGCTAGTCAATCCCGATCTAGCGTCCCCCCGTTTTACCAAGGAAGAGCTTGGCTTTTCAAAATTCACAAAGCATTTTCCTTATTCTTTGTTTTGTTGAATAAAGGGGTAAAAACGGAAAAGCATCTTGCTCCTTGGGTGCCTCCAAGGGCTAGACCCAGCGGTCATGAGCGAAACCAAATTAATAAAAAAAGTTACATTTTGTTTTTCAAAAGGCACTGCTCAGGAGAGCAAGTGCCAGCATTAAGAAATAAAAAAATAAGTTGCTTTCAGTGGTTGGTGACAACCACGGGGAAAAGCCTTCGGCGTTCGAACCTGGGTTCTCATCCCATCTGAAACAAAAAAAGCCTCACTTTTTAGTGAAGCTTTTTGTGATCCCGCTGGGATTCGAACCCAGGACCCACGCCTTAAAAGGGCGTTGCTCTACCAGCTGAGCTACGGAATCTTGCTGTATCCTTTTCCGGATTCGCAACGTGGTGCAAATGTAAGTAAATCATACGTATGTGCCAAATAAAAACATCCCATTATTTCAAGAAATTATCTTTAAGGTTAATATTCAATAAGTTAGTTTTCGTTTTCTTTTCTGGGATCGTGTTTTTTGCTCTGAAAGATATGCCTTACCTTTCTTTTTTTTAAAAAAGTATCAGGTAAATGGTGGCTTATTGAGTAAATGGGTGAATTCTATTGAGTAATTCCACTGAAACAGCAAAAAATATAGTAAATTAGTGCCATTCAAAATGATAGAAATTTTAATTAATACTTAATATGCGAAAAACTATTCCTATACTTTTTACTTTTTTACTATTTATTAATGCTGTTGTTTCCGCTCAGGAAAATACACAGGAAATTGTAGATAAGATTATTAATGAAGCGAAAGAAAACTCGCAGTTAGAAAATTTAGCTCACCATTTAATGGATAGAATAGGCCCCAGATTGGTCGGGACTCCACAGATGGATCAAGCCAGCGAATGGATCATAGGTACATATGATGAATGGGGTATTTCTGCAGAGCAACAGGTATTCGGTAAATGGAAAGGCTGGGAGAGAGGGATTACTCACGTTGATATGGTATCTCCGTGGGTGCGTAGTCTGGAAGCGATGCAGCTTGCATGGAATCCTAACATGCCGGAAGCGATAGAAGCTGAAGTAGTGACTATACCGAAAGATTTACAATCTAAAGCGGAGTTTAACACATGGGTGAAAAACGTAAAAGGAAAAGTAGTATTAGCTGCCCTTAATCCTTTTACAGGACGCCCTGACTACCAATGGAAAGAATTTGCATTAGAAGAAGATTATAAAAAATACCGGGAAAGATTCCAAAAGGAAGAACAGGAATGGAAGGATTATATCTCTAAATTGGGTCTTTCAGGAAATGCACTTTATGAAAACTTGGAGGAAGCAGGAGCTGCAGGTATATTTATTTCTTATGGAACAGGCATTATGGGGGCAAGCCGGATTTTTGATGCGAAAACAAAAAGCATTCCTACCATCAATATTATGTTAGAGGATTATGGCTTGCTTTACCGGTTAGCCGAAGACGGGACGCCTCCTACGGTCCGGTTATTTACACAATCGAAGGATTTAGGAGAAGTAGATACGCACAATACGATTGCCCGGATAGAAGGCAGCGAAAAACCAGAGGAATATATATTGCTTTCGGCACATTTGGACTCTTGGGACGGAGCTACTGGAGCTACTGATAACGGTACAGGGACGATTACCATGATGGAAGTCGCCCGAATATTGAAAGAAGTGATGCCTCAACCGAAAAGAACGATTATTATTGGCCACTGGGGGAGCGAAGAACAAGGGTTAAATGGTTCCAGAGGTTTTGTAGAAGATAATCCGGATATTATTAAAAACTTAAAAATAGCTTTTAATCAAGATAACGGAACAGGACGGGTAGTAAATATCAATGGTCAGGGTTTTTTGCGTGCATACGAATATATGGAGCGCTGGCTTGATCCGGTGCCTGATGACATAAAAAAAGAAATTAAAACTACTTTTCCCGGTATGCCTTCAAGCGGCGGGTCAGACCACGCTTCTTTTACGGCAGCAGGAGTGCCCGGAATATTTTTATCCTCCCTCAATTGGGGATACTTTGGTTATACTTGGCATACGAACAGAGACACCTACGATAAAATTGTATTCGATGAAGTGCGTAGAAATGTGATTCTTACAGCGATATTAACCTATATGGCTGCGGAAGATGAAGGTGAAATCTCACACGAAAAGCGGGTAATGCCAAAGGATGAAAAAGGAGAGGTGGTCTCTTGGCCCGAACAACGCAGCCCTACCCGTAGAGGGAGATTGGACTAAGTAAACGAGCCGTGTTTGCTTGCCAAATGTTGGGATAAAAAGGTGTTAAAAGATTTCACGTTTGGCAAGCACAATACGATCCGCTCCGTGCATATCTTGGAAAAGATCCAAGGAGGAGAAATTTTTGGTTTTTAATAGACTCAATACTTCTTGACCCAAACGTTGGTTTATTTCAAAATAGATTTTTCCCTCGTGGGATAAATGAGATTGGGCAAAATCTGCAATAGCATCATAAAATAAAAGTGGAGCTTCATCCGGAACAAAAAGAGCGAGATGCGGCTCATAATTCAGCACATTCTTTTCCATTTCTTTCTTCTCTCTCTGCTGGATATAAGGAGGATTGCTTACGATGATATCAAAATGCTGATTTTCAAAAATACCGGCCCACTTCAAGATGTCAGCTTGAATAAAATGGATGTCCACAGCATGTTTTCCGGCATTCTTTTTTGCGGTTAACAAAGCCTCTTTGGATACATCCAGCGCATATACAGTAGAGTTGGGCAATTTTTTTTTAAGACTGATTGCAATACATCCGCTCCCGGTGCCAATATCAATGATTCTCAACGTTGAACTCTGCTTGTTGTCTATATCCCTTAACACTTTATCGACCAGCTCTTCTGTTTCAGGTCTTGGAATTAAGGCATGGGGAGAAGTGTAATATTTATCTCCATAGAAATAAGTTAAACCTGTAATCAATTGGATGGGCTTACCAGATTTTAACTGAGTAAGGCTTTGTTTCAATACTTCTAATTGTTCTTCGGATATTTTAACATGCTTTTTTGAGCTTATTTCAATTTCCGGTAAATCAAAAATATCCTCTAAGAGTATTCGGAATAATATTTTTTTTTCATTGTCGTTATATATACCGGATAATCCGCGAAAGAAGTAGGCTTGAAATTCCTCGAGTTGTCTCATGCAACAAAATAACAAAAAACAGTTTAATAGTTAGTCATTTGTTAATATGTTTGTGTATATGAAGGAAGAAGAAAAATATATGCAAAGGTGTTTGGATTTGGCTGAAATAGGACGTGCAGAAGCCCGTCCAAATCCTTCTGTAGGTTGTCTTATTCTGTATGACGGAAAGGTAATAGGAGAAGGATACACTTCGCCATATGGTGGTAACCATGCGGAAGTAAATGCTGTACAAGCGGTTTTGTCAACGTATGGTTCCCAAGAAGCAAAACGATTATTGGCGGCTTCAGAAGTATATGTGAGCTTAGAACCTTGCGCCCATCATGGAAAAACTCCGCCATGTGCGGACTTGCTCGTGGAATATAAACCGGGAAAAGTAATAATAGGCTGCTTGGATCCCTCCGAAAAAGTGTCTGGAAAAGGCGTAGAGAGATTGCAAAGAGCAGGGATCCCCTGTGAGATAGGTGTATTAGGGGAAAAAGCCAAATGGAGTGTCCGGCGCTTTATGACGCAAGTGACAAAATCAAGGCCTTATGTCATTTTAAAATGGGCAGAAACAGCAGATGGGTATTTTGGATCTTCAGATCTTCAGCAAAAATGGATTAGTAACCCTGCAACGAAACAATGGGTTCATAAATGGCGATCGGAGGAAGACGCTATTCTGGTCGGTAAAAATACGGCGCTGATCGATAATCCCTCTTTGACAGTGCGGGAGTGGAGCGGCAAAAATCCACTGCGGGTATTAGTGGATAAACATCTGGAAGTACCCTTGGAATATAAAATATTTGATAGCGCCGCAGAGACTCTTGTTTTTAATGCCGAAAGGTTTGATCTGAAAAAGAATGTCCGGTTTATAGAATTGGAAAACTTTGATTTGTACCTGCCACAAAATATTTTGTATCAACTTTATCTGTTAGATGTGCAATCCCTGATTGTAGAAGGGGGAGCTAAAATGTTGCAAAGCTTTATTAATGCAGGAATGTGGGATGAAGCACGTATTTTTTCTACTCCGGAAAAGTGGGGGGAGGGCATAAAAGCTCCTGAGATAAGAGGAGAAGTGATAGAAGAAAGCCAGATTGCAGACAATACGCTCACAGTAATGAAAAACAGTGCTTTTGACTCATGAGAAATTTTTCTTGTCGGTGTGGTTATCGGCAAGCTTCTATGAAGTTTTACCTCTCGTTCTGTTCCTACTTTTGACCGTAGAATATGGGCAAAATCCGCACTTTTTTGTGACAGGTTATTTGTGACTCGTGACAATGTAACCTGGAAAGAACTGCTGAGTAAGTTTAGAAAGCAGTGGGATAGGTTTAGAAAAGTGGGTAAAACCCCGCGTTTTTTCTGGCGGTAGTATCCCGTCAAGTGTGTAAACTAATGGAGAAAAGAGTCTTAAGTTACGGATGGGTGTCTGTTTTTGATGGTGTCTATGAGTTCACTTCACTAGGTTTTCTTTCCTTTGTGTCAGGACAATCTGAGAAGAGGTCTCTTGAATGCCTTTGAAAACTATAACGAATGAAAATTTTCTTTTCATTGATATTAACCTTTACCGGTCTCAGGTTAGCCATATTTTATCAATTTAAAATAAGAAAAGAGGTCCTTCGGTTTTTTTGTCTTCCTTCTTCGCTCTTATTGCTTGCTATGGGTTTACTATCACCGTAACCTACTGTAACAATATTTTGTGCCGGGATGCTGTGATTTATTAAATAGTCTTTTACGCTTTTTGCCCGGCTTTCAGATAGCTTTTTATTATATAGAGCCTCGCCTTTGTCATCTGTATGCCCTTGTACTTCAATAACCACTTGAGGGTGTGTTTTTAAAAAATCTATGAGCAGCTGTAACTCTAATTTTGATTCTGAAAGCAAGTCTGCTTTGTCAAATTCAAAGTATATGTTTTCCAATACAGTCAGAGCTCCCGGCTTTATGGTTTGCAATTCGATGAGTTCTTTATATTTTTTATCTGCTTCTGAAGTATCGGTTAAATTATAGTTTTTAGATTGGAAAAGGTATCCTTTTTTATAATAATGCACGGCATAATTATTACCTATTGGTAAGGTAGCTAAGAATTTTCCGTCAATCACATCACTTTCATCTTTAAAAACTATCTCTCCTGATTTTGTATCGGTTATGGATACTTGTGCATGTAAAGCTTCTTTATTTTCGGCATCTACAATTTCCCCATCAATAAAAGCCACGGGTGTAGCCTGGATGTTTTTGGGCAGTAAAGTTTGATAAATGTCGTACTTTCCTTGCTCATTTTCAGAAGCAAGGTGGGCTGTTTGTCCGTTTAAACTAATATGAAAGCTGTTTTGATTGGTGTAAGAGTTGATTTCCGGACCCAGATTTTCTGGAGTTGACCATGTATCTGACGAGTCAATGATACTTTTAAAAATATCTTTCTGTCCAAATCCCGGCCAGCCATCTGATGCAAAATAAAGGGTTTTGTTGTCCCCGTGAATATAAGGCGAACTTTCATCGTAAGGTGTGTTGATAGAAGCGCCTAAGTTTTCGGGTTCTGACCAGTTTCCATTATTTTTCAACTCGCTTTTCCAAATGTCAGCCCCTCCGTAACCTCCTGGTCTTGTACTGACAAAATACAAGGTACGGCCGTCAGCACTTATTGCCGGCTGAGACTCCCATCCGGAGGTATTAACGGGAGAACCTAAATTGTGCGGAGCAGACCACCTCCCGTTTTCCTTTTTAGACACATAAATATCACAGCTTCCCAATCCGTCAGGCCGATTACACCCTGCGAAAAACAAATATTTGCCGTCTAGACTAATGCAATGTGACCCTTCGTTAAAACTTTCCGTATTGATGTCTCCTTCTAAGATCCTTGCTTCTGTCCATTGATCTTTCTCCTTGATACTTTCATAAAAGTTTTCTTTGTTACTTTCTTTACGGGTAAAAATTAAGGTGTGATTGTCTGCCGTTAATTTTGGGAAATATTCATCATTTCGGGTGTTTATTTCGGCATTTAATTTTTGCAAGTCGTTTTGAAAGTGTAATACCCCCTGAGATAAGGAAAATTCACAGTCGGCCAAATACTTTTCTACTTTCTTTTTACTTTTTTGGCTTAGATTGGCCGTTTCCAAATACCGGGACAGGTGTTTTTTTGCTTCTGTATATTGTCCCGTGAATAAATAAGACTCCCCTAACCCGTAGTAAGTCAAAGGAGTAAGCTCAGGGTCTTTTTCTAAAACATTTTGATATGCCTGGATGGCAAGAGCGTATTTCTTCTGCTTTCTGTAGATATCTCCTAATTGCTGTGAGGCTGTCATGAAATCAGGATCTGATTTTAGCGCTTCTTGCAATAATTTCGCAGCTTCTTCCCAATCAAAAGATTGGATATGTTTTTGCGATTTTTCGTATAATTTTTGAGCTTTTTTATTTGTACTGTGCAGGTTTACCTGACCGGCTGCTTCTTTTGAAGAAAGTGACAAGAGAATAAAAAGACAAAAAAAAGTAACAGCCCTCCGGAGAACCCGTTGATACAGTGTGCCGTTCTTTCCTATCTTTTTTATGCTTCGCAGAATGGGCATGTCAGTGTCTGAAGACCCTTGTATTAAAAATTCGGTTTCAGGAGGTATTTGTCGTAAAACTTGAATATATGCTCTGCAGCTTCTTCGGCCGTATCCACGACCCTGTATAGCTTAAGATCTCCCGGACTGATCATCTCATTGCGCAGCAATTGTTCTTCTATCCATTGCAAGAGTCCGCTCCAATATTCCGAACCCACCAAAACAATAGGAAAACGTTCTATTTTGCCGGTCTGGATAAGGGTCATAGCTTCAAAAAGTTCATCCATGGTGCCAAAGCCTCCGGGCATCACAATATAACCTTGAGAATACTTCATGAACATTACTTTACGTACAAAAAAATACTTAAACTCCAAGAGTTTGTCTTTATCTATATACGCATTGTGAAACTGTTCAAAGGGAAGATCTATATTTAGTCCAACCGATTTGCCTCCGGCTTCGAAGGCGCCTTTATTAGCGGCTTCCATGATGCCTGGCCCTCCTCCTGATATCACTCCATACCCTTTACCGGCAAGCAATTGGGCGATTTTAACCGTGGTGAGGTAATGCTTTGAGTCTTCAGGTAACCGCGCAGAGCCGAAGATAGAGACACAAGGTCCTATTTTGGCCAACTTTTCAAAACCTTCTACAAATTCAGCCATCACTTTGAAAATCTGCCAGGAATCTTTTACTTTTATCTCTTGCCATGTTTTCGGAGCAAAAGAACGTTTCACTTTATCTGTATCCATATATTAAAAAGATTGAGTTTTTGCCCAATATAATGATATTTTTTGTATTCTATTCATGGCTAAAAAAACAGATATGCGTAAAATATATTGTAGTTTTGTGTTATGAATTATTCATCTAAGCTTTTAGAACAAGCCGTAGAGGAGTTTGGTAGATTACCCGGTATAGGCAAGCGTACGGCGTTACGCCTTGTGTTACATTTGCTTAATCAGTCTGAGGAGGAAGTCCTTAAGTTTACGGAAGCTATTGCTTCTATGAAGACAGATATAAAATTCTGTAGAGGCTGTTTTAACATTTCCGATCAGGAAGTCTGCGAAATTTGCCGTTCGCCCAAGCGGGACTCTTCGGTTATCTGTGTAGTAGAAGATACGCGTGATGTAATGGCTATAGAAAATACCCATCAGTTTCAAGGCATGTATCATGTATTGGGAGGTCTGATCTCTCCTATGGAAGGGGTGGGGCCTAACGATCTGAAAATAAATGAGCTGGTCAACAGGGTCCGCGGACAGGAAATCAAAGAAGTTATTTTAGCATTAAGTGCGACGATGGAAGGCGATACTACTATTTTTTACATGTATCGAAAGCTTAAAGAGTTGAATGTGCAGATCACGACTATAGCCCGCGGTATTTCTTTTGGAGGTGAACTGGAGTATGTTGATGAAGTTACTTTGGGACGTTCTATATTGAGCCGAATACCTTATGAGCGGAATGTAAGCTGATCAACACTAATGAAAATAATCAGGGAACAGAAGTGGATTACAATTCTTTTCGCAATCGGGCCACCGGAATATTCAGAGACTCGCGGTACTTAGCTACCGTTCTGCGCGCTATGCTGTACCCTTTTTCTTTTAATATCTGAGTCAGCTTTTCATCTGCCAAAGGTTTGCGTTTATCTTCCTTGTTAATGCATTCTTCCAAAATTTTCTTTACCTCAATATTGGATACTTCTTCTCCGGATTTTGTCTGAATAGCTTCTGAGAAAAAATCTTTCAATAAAAATGTGCCGAATTCAGTCTGTACGTACTTAGAGTTGGCCACCCGGGATACAGTAGAAATATCCATTTCTATTTTTTCAGCTATATCTTTAAGAATCATGGGTTTAAGCATCTTTTCATCCCCTGTCAAGAAATAATCATACTGAAAGTTCATAATGGTGTTCATTGTTTTGAGTAGAGTTTGCTGCCGTTGTTTGATGGCATCAATAAACCATTTTGCAGAATCCAGTTTTTGTTTGACAAACTGTACCGCTTCTTTCATTTTTTGATCGTTTTTTTCTGCTTTTTCATAGTGTTCAAACATATTTTGATATGATCGGGATACCCGTAATTCCGGCGCATTCCGGCCGTTGAGCGTCAGTTGCAATTCGCCATCTTTATTTTTAATATGAAAATCGGGGATAATATGCATTTGCTTCCCCGTACTCCCTCCACTCGAATTGCCCGGTTTGGGGTTTAGCCTCACAATTTCATTGACAATATCCCGCAGTTCATCAGAAGAAACGCCCATCTGCTTCTTTATTTTGGCATAATGCTTTTTTGTGAATTCATCTAAATATTCCTTTATGATAGTAGTCGCCTGTTGTATAAGCAGGGAGCTCTGGTCTTTTTTTTCTAATTGTAATAACAAACATTCTTTTAAATCCCGTGCGGCAATACCTACGGGTTCAAATCCCTGTATAAGTTTCAGTATTTTTTCTATTTCTTTCTCGTCGGCTATTAAATTTCGCGAAAAAGCCAGGTCATCTATTAATGCCGGAATGGGTCTTCTCAAGTATCCGTCATCATCTAAGCTTCCGATAATTTGCTGGCCAATGATAAACTCCTTTTCGGAAAGGGCCAGTAAATCCAGCTGACGTTGCAAGCGCTCGAAAAAAGAATCCTGAACAACGACCGGAATTTCTTTTTTATCTTCTTCATCCTGTGTTCCATAATTTGAAGAATAACTTTGGTAGTCGTCATCCTGAATGTATTCTTCTACGCTGAACTCTTCTTCTACTTCACTATTCTCTTCCTTTGAATTTTCTTCCTCATCCGCGTACTCATCCACTGGATCATCACCCATTTCTGCCAAGCTGCCGTCTTCCAAGGCCGGGTTCTCTTCCAGCTCTTCTTTAATTCGAGCGTCTAAAGAAGCTGTAGGCACCTGCAAAAGTTTGATGAACTGGATTTGTTGCGGTGATAACTTTTGTAATAGCTTTTGTTGTAGAGTTTGTTTTAACATAAAATGAACTTAAGTATGTAAAAATAACGAATTATATAATAATACGCTCTTATTTTGAGAAAATATACGTTTGCATCCGTATCCTTCCCATCAGAATATACATAAAAAACAGGTCTTTATTTATTTATGAAAGTTTTTCAGTTTGAAACCGACATACTGGCAGTTATTCCAGTTTGGAATAGTCATTGTGTTCTCTCCTGTGATTTCTAAAATAATTATTGATTTTTAAGACACTATAATTTATGCAAGAAAAAGGAACTATTTCAATTCATTCTGAAAATATATTTCCGGTCATAAAGAAATTTCTCTATTCTGATAATGAGATATTTTTGAGAGAACTGGTTTCAAACGCGGTAGATGCTACGCAAAAGCTGAGAAGGTTATCCTCCCTAGGGAAATATGATGGGGAACTGGGAGATTCGGTCATTGATGTGAAATTAGATAAAGAAGCAAAGACGCTTACTATTTCCGATAAGGGAATCGGGATGACGGGCGAAGAAATAAAAAAATATATCAACCAGATAGCCTTTTCGGGCGCTACTGAATTTATGGAGAAGTTTAAAGAAGCCAAAGATGCAAATGAAATTATTGGCCGTTTCGGACTTGGCTTTTATTCTGCATTTATGGTGGCGAATCTGGTGGAAATTCAATCTTTATCTTATCAAAAAGATGCAGAACCTGCTAAGTGGGAATGTGATGGCAGTACAACCTATAAAATATCGGAAGGAAACCGCACAGAAATTGGAACCGATATTATTTTGCATATCAATGAAGAATCGGAAGAGTTTTTAGAACAAGCCCGCATTCAGGAGATATTAGATAAATACGCAAAGTTTTTGCCTGTCCCGATCCGTTTCGGTAAACGTTCTACGAGTGAGGAAGATGGTAAAGATGAGGAAGGGAAACCAAAATATAAAACTGTAGAAGTAGATAATTTTATCAATAATACTTCTCCCGCCTGGACGAAAGCACCTTCCGAATTAAAAGATGAAGATTATCTCGCTTTTTATCGTGAACTGTATCCCTATTCTATTGATGAGCCTTTGTTTTGGATCCATCTGAATGTGGATTACCCATTTAATCTGACTGGGGTTCTGTATTTTCCAAAAATTAAGAACGAATTGGAATTACAGCGGAACAAAATTAAACTTTTTTCACGGCAGGTCTTTATTACAGATGAAGTAAAGGATATAGTTCCAGAGTTTTTAATGTTGTTGCATGGCGTAATAGACTCTCCTGATATTCCGTTGAACGTATCCCGCAGTTATCTGCAGGCGGATAGTAATGTCAGAAAGATCAACTCTTATATTACAAGGAAAGTAGCAGACAAACTGCAGGAAATATATAAGTCTGATAGAAAAGAATTCGAATCGAAGTGGGATGATATAGGTTTATTCATCAAGTATGGAATGCTCAGCGATGAAAAATTCGCAGAAAAAGCCAATGATTTCTGTTTGTTGAAAAATACGGATGGAAAATATTTTACTTTCCAAGAGTACTATGAAAAAGTAAAAGATATACAAGCAGATAAAGATCAGAATGTCGTATACTTATACACACATGATACTGCGGAGCAGGATAGCTTTATAACCACAGCAAAGAGTAAAGGATATGATGTATTGATTCTCGATGGCCCACTCGATACGCATATGGCAGGTTATTTAGAGCAACATGGGGGAGAGAAGGTGCAGTTAAAGCGTGTAGATGCTGATGTAATTGATAAGCTTATCCAAAAAGAAGAGACCGTAGAACTATCGATTAGTGAAGAAGAAAGCAAAAAAATAAATGAACTTTTTGTAAAAGCGATAGACCGTCAGGATATGAATGTGTCGGTAGAGGCGATGCTGGATTCAGAGTTTCCGGTTTCGGTAACTGTAGATGAGTTCATGCGCCGTATGAAAGATATGGCGAAAACCGGAGGGGGAGGTATGGGCTTTTATGGAGAGATGCCGGATAATTATAAGGTTACTGTAAACGGGAACCATCCCTTGGTTAAACGGATATTGGAAGCGAAGGATGAAGAAGGACAAAAACTGGCGAAACAAGCTTTTGATTTGGCGCTGTTGTCACGCGGATTGCTTAAAGGCTCAGACCTAACAAGTTTTGTCAAAAGAAGTGTGGAAATGATATAAGGCTATTATATAGGCTTTTAAAGTTCTCCATATACATTTACATAAATGGAGAACTTTTTCATGAAAATCATTTGCAACTAATATAATTAAACATTACTTTTGTATCACTCAAAATCACGGTGGATATAGCTCAGTTGGTTAGAGCACTAGATTGTGGTTCTAGGGGTCGTCGGTTCGAGCCCGATTATCCACCCAGAAAAAGCGAAGTCAAGTGACTTCGCTTTTTTTATTATTAAAGCTTCCCAAAGGCTGTATAGGAGCAATAAGATGTTGGAGCGGCGAGTGCAAAATTTGTAGACTAAGAAACTGTGGATGCTTTCAGTAAAGTATTAAATGATTTAAAAGCCAATTTTCCTATATGTGCGATCCGTGTCATTGCCAGTGATTTCTCTACCTTCTGATTGTAAATTACCGGAGCGTATTGGTTAAAACGTAAGCGTGCTCTATATCAGGATAAAGTTTGAATAATAGATTCGCTTTTTCCTTTTGACTGTCAGTCTATCTACTTGAGCTTTTCACAATTAAGTGCTTGTTCCGCCCCCAAGATCTGTTTTCTGGAATGACTGTTAGAGTGTACTTCTGGACTGTATACCCAACCTTGTCCTTTGGCTGCAAGTATACCTTACTTTCGTTTCTAATGGCTTCTCACCGATGCTCAATGTGTATTTCCTGTAATGCTTCAGAGACTAGTTTTGAAAGTGGAGTCTGTCAATCATCTGTACAGTTTTTGGAAAACAAGTCTATCAAGTATTTTGGAGGTAGTAGTTTAAATAAATTCTTCAGCTTGCATAAGCACAAAATTATCAACTATCTATTATTCCCTCCACAACTTTTGAGACCGAGTCTTAACTATTCTGTACAGAATAAAATAGTTAACCACAAAACATTAGGAATGTTTTTAAGTTCCTTTTGAGTGAAATACGCGGATACGGTGAGAAATAAAACCGGTAAGTTAAATGTTAATTTATCTTTTATATTTAGAAATCATCCGGTTTAAATTGTTTTATTTATCAGGAAGCTTTTTGACTATACTTTCAATAATTCTCGGATAATGCTGATGCTCTAATTGCTGACCTTTAAATTTGATAATATCGAGGGTATCTTCAGGGTCGATTTTAAACCGGGCCTGATGAATAACTTCTCCTTCATCAAATTTTTCATTTATAAAGTGAATGGTAATCCCACTTTCTTTTTCCTTTGCTGCTAAAATAGCTTGATGGACTTTGTCACCATACATTCCTTTCCCTCCATATTTTGGCAATAAGGCGGGATGAATATTGATGATTTGGTTTGGGAATTTTTGAAGTAGGTTTTGGGGTACTAACCATAAAAAACCGGCTAAAACAATTAAGTCAACTTGAAGATTACTTAATATATTTAATACTTCATCTGTATGATAAAAAGAATGTCGATCAAAAACATGAGTCGGCACTTCAAAGTTGTCTGCTCGCTGCAAAACATACGCGTCGCTATTATTTGAGAGTAATAAAACAACCTCTGCAACATCAGAATGTTTGAAATGTTCCATTATTTTTTGTGCATTGGAACCAGAGCCGGAAGCAAAAATGGCAATACGTTTTTTCACTGGGTATGAATATTTATTTTCAAAAACTTTGATTCAATCAAATATAATACATTTTATCATAGATAACCATATAACCCTATATTATTCATTAAAACATCATGATTCTTGAAGATATTTATTCCTCAAAAGGAATAGATTTTTTTATATGTTGGCCGGATAAATAATAATATTTACCTTGAAGGAAATTAAATCTATAAATATGCGTTGTTTTTATTTGTTTTTCTTGATATTCACACCTACTCTTGTTTTTAGCCAGAAAAAAGCTGAAGCTCCCAAAAAAATGCCGGACTTTGGAAGTCTTCCCAGTTATTTTGAGAAAGATGTATTAGCGTATAAAACACTGCCGAAAGATGGTAAGTTGATGTTTGTGTTTTACGATCCGGATTGTGGGCATTGCCAGGAATTAGGATATGAAATAAATAAGAATATAGAGTTATTCGAAGATACACAAATTTATTTTGTATCCATGCAAGAGAAAGCGTTAGTAGCGAAATATATAAATACGTTTTTGCCTAAACTAAAGAAAAGAAAAAACATAGGGTATTATCATGATGAAGAATACGCTTTTTTATTAAAATTTAACCCTCAAAACTTTCCTTCTCTTTATTTATACGAAGCTAAAGATAAAAGATTACTATCCTTTTTAGATGGGGAGAGTAAAATAGATGACTTGCGGCAGTTTTATTAAAAAACGCATAGATTATCAGGAGTAGCGAACAACACTCTTTTAAAATATCATTTTAATGTTTTTTATTGAAAATAATGAAGGGAAGTCCATGATAAATGACTATTTTAAGAGTTATTAAATGTGGGAAGTTGAACTTTAGAGACCACATTTTTTAGAACAAATAAATTAATAATTATAAAACATTAAAATTTGACTATATGATAAAGCAATCAGCGAATGCCGTATGGAACGGTTCTTTAAAAGAAGGTAGTGGTAAATTAACTACAAAAAGCAAGGTTTTTGATAATCAGCCTTATTCATTTAAAACACGTTTTGAAAAAGGTAATGGCACTAACCCGGACGAATTGATAGCAGCTTCTCATGCGGGCTGCTTTGCCATGGCTTTGAGTAATATTTTAGGAGAAGCAGGTTTTACGCCAGATGCACTAGAAGTTTCAGCAGAAGTAACTATGAATCCAGATAAGTTAGAGCTTACCGACTCACATCTTACTCTAAAAGCCACTATACCGAATATAGACAACGATAAATTTATGGAGTGCGCGAATAAAGCGAAGGATAATTGTCCGATCAGCAAGGTGTTAAATCTAAATATTACTTTAGACGCTACTTTAGCATAAAGCGTTGCTTCTCCTTCCTTTCAGTGTGAGAAGGGGATAAGCTATTAGAGGGTGTCTCAAAGGTCCAAACATCGTCATCGAAAAAGAGAAGTGATGACAGTTTTTAATGTTTGCAAACCTTTTGAGGGACCCTTTTTTTATTTGTAAAGAATAATATTCAACTAATATTTAGGGTGAAAATTGTAAAACAGTGAAAATAGTTTTGTATTCAAGATTGTAAACAATAAAGTATTTAATTGTTTTATCCCGTTAAGATTGGCTACAAAAAAATACTGATATCCTTCTATATCATTTTATGAAGCACTGAAAACTACATACACCCGATCAGAAGGTATCCGGAGTGATGAGCGACAGCCGAAGTTACCTGTATTCTCTATTCCACCTAGATGGGACCGGTGACTGAAACGTTCTATAGAGCAGCATATATATCAATCAGAACCCTTTGCCAACGTACCCTTTAACTGTTTTGTGAAACTTGTCCAGAAAGATCGTCATGTTCATGATCTTCTTGGGAACATACTGCTCGGGAAAGATAAAAGCTTACGAATACTTCTCGGATATTTTTCCAATAAAAAAGATATGAACAATAACGAAGAGCAGATTGAGGTCTCCTGAGGAAGTACAAGGTAAGGAAATCCTATGAGTGGTTAAAAATATTTTGAAACTTGATTTTATATAAACGAAATATTTCGAAACAAAAAACATGCCTAATATTAGTGGAAAGAAAGTAAGAAAATAATTAGGTGGATCATGTAACTGAAGAATTGTTTTAAGATATGTGAAGGAGTGATAATATAAAATAACCTATAAGTAAATTCAAACGCGTTTACTTTTGTTGTAAATAAAGTTTTAATATGTGTTTTCTTAGGATTGCTTGTAGTTGGTTTAACAATGGTATCATTCAAATTTATTTTGTTGTATTTCATTTTGTTACATTATTTAGTCTTATGTGGATTTTATGTAGGTTTTTGGAGTTTTATAAGGGTAAAACGAATCTTTATGAAAGTTTTCTGAGAAAATGTTTTTTATTTTAAAGTTTTATTTCTACTTTAGTGTTATAAGCATCGGTTAGTTTCGGAAATTATGATTTGACTAATTATTAAAGCTTAATTAAACATTTATAAACTTTTTACTGCTAAAAACTTAAATAATGAAAAGGTGTTATTATAAAAGAGTCCGGTTTAAGCTGCTTTTTGTGTTTAGCTTTATCTTCCTAGCACTTTCTTGTAAAAAGGATACAGAAAGTAAAGTCCATTTCTCTGTAATAGACAATCCTTTACTTTTAGAGGTTGACTCCGAGGGAACGACTAAAGAGTATAATATACAATCCGATGGGAATTGGAGGGTTAAACCAGTCGTCGATACAAAATGGATAAGCGTTGAACCAACTGAAGGTCAAGGGAATGGATCGTTTACTCTTATCGTACATAAGAATACAGCTATTGATGGAAGGGAGATAGTATTAGCTTTTATGGCAGGAGAACATTATCAAAATGAAACGCTTACTATTAGACAGGAAGAAGGGGCTGATGAGAAAACAGAGGAAAAACCATACATACTAATAGAAGGTCTTTCCGAGGAAAAGGAAATTTCTGATCAAGGTCTTAACGAGCGGATGATCGTAAGAGCCAACGGGGAATGGAAAATAGAAATCCCGTCTGATATAGATTGGTTGACAATAGAGCCTATGCAAGGGGTGGGGGATGTGCCTGTTGACGTGTCTGTCGATATGAATAAAGTAACGGCTTCGCGTAGTGCCACTCTATCTTTGCTGCATAATGACAGCCCTTTTAATACTCTTAACCTTACTCAACAAGCTTTGAAGCAAAATGTGGGTGATGTTATTTTAGAAGAAGATTTTAATTGGTTAACCGTAGCCAGCCATGTTCTTTATACGGTTACAGGTGAAAAAAGATTTGACAATTGGGATGCAGATGAATTAGAACATGGCTGGAAAAGTTCGGTTAATCCAGTGGAAGGGAGCGGAGGTACGCCTTTACTTTATGCACGTTATGGTTTTGTGAAATTAGGAAAAACAAGTTATAGTGGGGATCTGATTTCTCCTAAACTTGAAGCTATCGCGGGAAAACGTAATGTTAAAGTTACCTTTAAAGCAGTTCCTTATCAGACTCAGGCAGGCACTAGGGATGACAACATTTTGAATGTGAATGTAATGGGTCCTGGAACAATAGAGGGTTCAGATGAATTTGTGCTTGATAATTGGCCGGATTATGATACCGATCCGGAAGGTGTAGATATATGGCAAGATCCGTCCTCTACTTATTCCTTCATCATTGAAGGAGCAACGGAAGAAACTCAGTTCCGGTTTTTGGGGCAGGATTACGATATGAGGTCTCCGAAAAATCCAAATAAAAATAGAGTGTTTATAGATGATATTACTGTGACGATAGCAGAAGATTAACTTAACTGACGAAAACAGGAGACTTGAAAGTATTATGCTTTTATGCTGTCAGAGCTTGGCGAACCTATCGGTCCAAATAAGCTTATAGCAACTGACTCTTGTATCTTGATATTGTAAAAAAGAAAACGAATTTAGATATTTAAATCTCAAATTATGTTCCAAACAAACAGATTGTCCTACTGTGTTAATAAGATTTTAATACTGGGAATTGTACTTCTATTTTCCTTTACAAGTTGTAAAGATGAAAAAATGAAAGGAGAGGGTAAGGCATATGATCCTTCCAAACCGATCACGTTAACGTCCTTTTCTCCGATGGAAGGCGGAGCGCGGGATAAGATTCTTTTAGACGGGAAAAACTTCGGAACCGATCCTTCCAAAATCAAAGTTTATTTCAACAACAAAGAGGCGGCGGTTGTCTCCTCCAGTGGAGAGCGTATTTACGTCATCGTGCCCCGTCTGCCGGGAGAAGACCCTGTCATTAGGATTGAGATTGAAGAACAGTCTGCTTCTTATGACGATCCCTTCAACTACGCTGCGCAGGCGCAGGTTACCACTGTTACCGGTTCCGGAGATAGAGAATTTGTGCCGGGAACGCTTGACCAAGCCCATGTGTGTGCAAAATATCTGGAGCTGGATGCCGAGGACAACCTGTTTATGACCTGGCGGGATGGCGTAGGTGATGAGAAATATGGTGTCGGCCGGGTCAGCGAGGCAGAGAATCTGGTGACTTCCATGTACTTGGCTTCAGAAAAGCCATATCCGTATGCTAATGGAGTCACCGTAGATCGGGAGACCGGTATGATGACCGTATCGCATGAGTCAGTGGTTGATGTGTTTTTTTCCTTTGATCCGAGGGAAGGCTGGTATCCTCGCCAGCGTAATGCCTCATTTGCAGAAGAACACGGAATACCGACGGGGGACCAGTACATGAATTTTGTTTCTTTTAGTCCCTATGACGGCTTTCTTTATACCCGCTCCCGCGATGGTAGCGTGGTTCGTATAAACCCCGATACTTACGAGGCGACTGTTGTGCATAGTGGATCGAAAGCAGCCGGATCCAAGTGGCCGTATGGATCGCAATATGGGCAGGCTATCAACCCAGCTAAACCCTGGGAGCTTTGGATGACACTCCACTCCAACGCTGCTCCAAATGAATTTAAACAAGGGATTATGATGTTGGATTTGCGTCCGGAGCATATAGATAAGGGGTTCCGACGGGTTAATGCGACAGGCGGGAGTAATCACCGTGATGGCCCCATTGAAGACGCTGTGTTCCACTTACCAAAAGATATCAAGTTTGATAACGACGGCAACATGTTCGTTGCAGACTATGGTAATCATTGTATCCGTATGGTATCGGCGGATGGGATCGTCACAACGGTAGCAGGACAACCTAAAGTATCGGGCTATAGAGATGGCGGTCCATTAGAATCTATGTTCAATAACCCTTGGGGCGTAGCTGTTAATGAAGAAGGAGATATCTATATCGCGGATTATGGAAATTCACGGATTCGTAAACTAGTTATCGAGTAATAATGCTGGGCAGACATGCATAGCATTGTCGATATAAACAGATAATGATTAAATAAACCTTTAATATACAATGAAGATTATTAAGATTTTGTGCATACTACCGTTGTGCTTATGGCTCATGATTGGGTTTGCACAGCAAAAAGAAGAATTGACGATCTCTGGTACCGTCGTTAATGAAAACGGTGAACCGGTGGCCAATGTATCTATTTATCTTAAGGATAAAGCTAATATCGGTACATCGTCTGATGAGAAAGGGAAGTTTAGCATTAAAGCGGACTATGGTGACAAGATTGCATTTACCTTTGTGGGATATGAGCCCGTAGAATACTTGGTCGTTGAATCACAAATTGATCTGCAGATTGAGCTCAAAGAATTGAGCTCAGAGATCGATGAAGTCGTTGTAGTTGGCCTTGGTGCCCAACAGCGGAAGATCAGTTCTGTCGGAGCTATTACCACGGTGGATGTTAAGGAGCTGCAATCACCTGCTCCTTCTATTTCTAACTTGCTTGGTGGGCGTGCAGCTGGTGTAATTTCTATGCAGGCCAGTGGTGAACCAGGACAGAATATTGCGGACTTTTGGGTACGTGGTATCGGTACATTTGGGGCTAACAGCAGTGCGTTGGTTCTTATTGATGGACTGGAAGGAGACTTGAATACCATTGACCCAGCGGATGTCGAGAGCTTCTCTATCCTGAAGGATGCTTCGGCCACTGCCGTCTATGGAGTGCGCGGTGCTAATGGGGTCGTATTGGTGACGACTAAGAAAGGTATTGTGGACCGCATACAGATTACTGGACGTGTTAATTCAACGCTTTCCCGTCTCAATCGCTTACCGAATTACCTAAGGGCATATGATTATGCGCAACTTGCTAATGAAGCTGCTTTTGCCCGAAGCGAATCTCCTATCTTTTCACCTACTGAGCTAGGCATCATCGAGGGTGGTCTAGATCCGGATATGTATCCGGATGTGAGTTGGCAGGACGAAATTCTCAACAAAAACTTTTGGCGCCAAAGCTATTATGTCAGCGGACGTGGTGGATCCGACGTTGCCCGTTACTTCCTGAGTTTAGGCGGTAACAGCGAAACTGCTGCTTATAAAGTAGATAAAAGCAGTCCATATAGCTCGAATGTAGGCTTTGACACGTACAACTACCGGATCAATCTGGATATCAATCTGACTAATACTACCAAAGTATATCTTGGCTCGGATGGATACTTGTCTAAACTGGATCAACCTGGAGTAGCCAATACCGACTATATATGGGGGGCACAGTCTACGCTTACACCTGTGGCTATACCTACTCAATATTCCAACGGTATGCTCCCTGCTATGGGAAGCGGAGAAGGATCGTCACCTTATGTCATGATCAACCGTACAGGCAAAGCTACGGAACAGTGGTACAAAGGTAAAACAACCCTTTCGCTGGATCAAGATTTTTCCAGTATACTGGATGGGCTGAAGTTCCGTGTGCAGGGTGCGTATGATATCCATAGTAGGTTCACCGAGAATAGGTCGGTGCAGCCAGCTCTTTATCAATCAATGGGACGTAATTACGATGGGTCACTTATTATGAAAGAAACGGTGCAGGAAAGGGCGGCTTCTTATAGTAAAGACACAAGACAATACAGGAAGTATCACTTAGAGTCTACTCTTAACTGGGATCAGGTTTTCAATGAAGATCACCGTACCTCAGCATTGATCTATTATTACGTCAGCGATGCTAAAAATACTAAAGATGCGACGAACAACCTGACCGCTATTCCGTTGCGCTACCAAGGAGTGTCCAGCCGGTTGACATATGGCTATCGGGACACTTATCTATTGGATGTGAACTTTGGCTATACGGGATCGGAGAATTTTCAGCCGGGAAGGCAGTATGGTTTTTTTCCATCTGTTGCACTCGGTTGGGTACCTACTAGCTATGAATTCATGCAGGAAAAAGCCCCTTGGTTAAATTACTTTAAGATTCGCGGATCTTATGGTACAGTGGGAAACGACCGGATCATCAACGATGTCCGTTTCCCGTATTTGACAAAGGCTAATCAAGGGTTCAGTTCTGTTTGGGGGCTTGGTGGTATAGAAACCATCAATGAAACACGGATCGGTGCGGATAATCTGGCATGGGAACGGGCGATCAAAGCCAACATCGGGATTGAAGGAAAACTTTTTGATAATAAGATAGATTTCGTAATTGACTTTTTCCAGGATCAGCGGAACGGTATTTTCCAGCAACGGGTGCAGGTGCCGGAATATGTAGGTGTCGTTACTAATCCCTATGCGAATATAGGTCGGATGAAGAGTTCAGGTGCGGATGGAAACATCAGCTACAATACGCAGATCTCTCCCGATTTTGGTTTTACGGTCCGAGGTAATTTCACCTATTCCAAAAATATTGTGCAAAACTGGGAGCAAGCCTATATGGAATATCCATACCTCGAATACAGTGGCTTCCCGAATGGATCCATACGTGGTTATCAGGCCGTGGGCCTATTCAAGGATGAAGACGATGTCAAGTACAGCCCTCAACAGACTTTCGGAACTGTATTGCCAGGAGATATCAAATACAAAGATGTCAACGGGGATGGTGTAATTGATGAATTGGATAAAGTGCCGTTGACTCATAGCGATTACCCTTTGTTGATGTATGGGTTTGGAGGCGAATTCCGCTATAAGAACCTGTCGCTGGGTGTGCTATTCAAAGGAACAGGAAATACACCTTTCTACTATGTAGGTATGCCTAAGACTTACAAGAATGTCACAGAGATCAACGGTAAGGGATATATGCCTTTCTACAACGGAACGGAGGGTAATGTGCTTTCGATGGCTGCCGATCCAAAAAATAGATGGATTCCGCTCGATTATGCCATCGAAAATGGTATTGACCCGGCACTGGCAGAAAATCCAGACGCTCGCTTCCCTCGCTTGCAATATGGTAGAAATGAGAATAACACGCAGTTGTCTTCGTTTTGGCAGGACAATGCCCGCTATCTGCGGTTGCAAGAAATCACACT
The DNA here is from genome assembly GCA_021794195.1 of Bacteroidota bacterium. GTDB lineage: Bacteria > Bacteroidota > Bacteroidia > Sphingobacteriales > Sphingobacteriaceae > Sphingobacterium. The sequence goes on along the minus strand of JAJYRG010000003.1, from coordinate 54,304 downwards.
GAGTTATCGTGTGAGCCCGTCCTTTCTGAAAAGGGTAGGTATCAACTCAATGGATCTGCAGTTTGTGGGAAACAATCTCTATATCTGGGACAGTGTGAAAATATATGATCCTGAACAGGCCGCATGGAATGGCCGCAAGTATCCGATACCAACGACCTATTCGTTGCAAGTATATATTAATCTTTAATGCTATAGAAATAAATCAACGCGATATGAGAACGTCAACAATCATAAAAAGAATAACAAAGGCAGTTCTGATCATTCAGCTGTTTGTCATGTCGATATCCTGTAAAGACTACCTGAATATCGACAATTACTTCGACGATGAATTTAATATTGACTCGGCATTCAGTAATACCCGAAATATGGAAGCGTATATGTGGGGAGCTGCCTCTCTGTTTCCTGATGAAGCCAAAACGATCCGGAGTAATTATACACCTGGACCCATGGCAACGGATGAAGCTTTTAACGGTTTAACCGGAGGTGGAACGGCTAACATATATTATGGGATGGATTTTGCTACGGGAAACATTACACCGGATAAATTTGGAGGGCTCAATCAATGGAATGTCTATTATAAGGTCATCCGGAAATGCAATTTGATTCTAGAAAATATGGAACGGCCCGCGGATATGAGCACGGTAGATAGGAGGAGGATCGAAGGATACACACGCTTCATACGCGCTTATGCATATTATAATATCCTAATCGATTATGGTCCTCCGATATTAATAGGTGATGAGGTGGTTAACACGAACGAATCCATGGAATACTATGATCGTCCGAGAGCCACTTATGATGAAGCGATGGAATACACTTGTGAAGAGTTTGAAAAAGCTGCTAAATTGATGCAAGAAGATGTAGGGCTTTTAAATTTCGGGCGACCTTCCAAAGGTGCGGCGTTGGCATTGATTGCCCGTTTGCGACTGATACATGCCAGTCCCCTATACAACGGAGGTGACGCTGCCCGTTCTTACTTTGGTAATTGGAAGCGCTCGACAGACGGTGAGTATTATGTATCTCAGAAATACGATGAAAGCCGTTGGGCTGTAGCTGCAGCAGCAGCTAAAAGAGTCATGGATATGGGAAAATACAGGCTGTATACTGTACCGGCCGATGATAACACCCCTGTGTTGCCAACAGGTGTTACTTCTGATCCTGATTTTTACAGTACTTATCCTAATGGAGCGGCGGGTATTGATGCGTTTAGATCTTACTCGGAAATCTTTACCGGTGAATCTGTGGCTGCTATTAACCCAGAGATTATTTGGGGGAAAAGTGCACCTTATATTAATTCTGACCTTAACCAAGGGGCGCTTCCGCCCACACTAGGTGGATGGGGACGCTTCTGTGTGACGCAGAAAGTCGTGGATGCTTATCTGATGGAAGATGGCCGTACAATACAAGAAGCGCGGGGTGACACGTATTTTGAACAAGTAAGTGATCTCCCTGCTGGTAGCTCTTTTGATGACTTATTTACCCAACAGTCGAGGAGCTTCTCCGGATATCCGCTCAACGCAGGAGTATTTAAGATGTATGCCAATCGGGAAATGCGTTTCTATGCTTCTGTAGGGTTCAATGAGGCTGTATGGCAGGCGTTGTCCTCCAACGATCTCAATAATCATACCGCCAAGTACTACTACCAGGATTTGGATGGGAGAGGTGGGGTAAATGCGACATCGCCCAACTATCCAATCACAGGATACGTGATCAAAAAATGGGTGCATCCTTATGATGCGAAAAACGGTACCGGAGCCCGCCAGCTTCCTAAGTTTTATGCGATGATCCGATATGCTGAAATTTTGCTGTCGTATGCGGAAGCGCTCAATAATTTGACCGGTAGTCATACAGTAGATCTGGATGGTACAACTTACACTGTGAGCCGCGACGCCGAAGAGATTAAAGATGCTTTCAATGCTATCCGCTACCGGGCGGGACTACCTGGATTATCCGCGAGCCAAGTAAATAGTCAATCCGAAGTACAAAAGCAGATCGAGCGGGAACGTATGATTGAGTTTCTTTGGGAAAATAGACGCTTTTACGATGTACGGCGATGGGGTATCTATGAGGAATCCGAACGTGATCCTATCATGGGGATGAACCCGGATGGTGCCACCAAAGAGGCTTATTATAGACGTGTCATCCCAGGTACCTCCTCTTTCCTGGCAAGAGAAATCAACAAGCGGGCAAATTGGGTACCATTACCGCGGGCGGAGTTGAGAAGACTGCCTTCAGTAGATCAAAACCCAGGCTATAATTAGGATAGAATGATAAAAAGAATTAGAAAATGGAGGGCGTGTCTAAAATCAGTATTAGAATGGTTTGTAGACAACTCTTCTCATAATTAGTATAAAAAAATTAACAGATGAAACGAAAATATATAGCGTTCCTTGCCTGCACGGTAGTGTTTGCGTCCTGTAAGGATAACGAAGTGTTCGAAAAGGAAATGTACAAAAATGAGGTTTCGTTGATTAGCAGCGACGATCACAATGTTTTTCTGGAACTTGTACAATTGACCGGAGAAGAAATTACAGGATATGTAGCTGCTTCGGTGGGCGGAACACACGCCCCTGAAAGGGATTTGGTAATCGGGTTAGAGGAAGATCCGGAACCTCTGGAAGAATATAATTGGTCGAATTTTGATGCAGCGGAAGATTTATATGCCAAACTCGTTCCTGAAGATAAATATGAGCTTCTCGATGACAAGATTGTGATCAAAGCGGGCGAACGTACAGGAAGAACCATGATCAAATTGCGTCCTGAAGGGCTATCACCGGATTCAACTTATTTTATCGGACTCAAAGCTACGGATGTTGCGGACGTAGAGCTAAACCCTAATAAAAGTACTGTGCTTTATCAAGTGTCTTTCGAGAATGAATACGCCTCACAGATAGCCAATTCGATGTATACCATGACAGGCATAAAGGACGGTGATGTACCGGTGGCTGCTAACAAAGAGCTTTTTCCATTGACGCATAACAGTGTACGGATGATTGCGGGTAATGAGTTATATGAATCGAAGGTATCGGAAATTGAAAAAAAATCTATTATACTGGAAGTGGATGAGCTTAATAAGGTAATGATCAAACCTTATAAGGATATAGAGGTGGTTCAATTGGACAATGATCCGAAGTATCCAAACACATTTACAGTCGAAGAGACTTTTGGAAGAAAAACTAATATATTTCTATTATCCTACGAGTATACGGTAGATGGTGTCACATCGGTTGTTAAAGAACGGGTAGAAATGCAGGTGAAATAAAATAATAAAGACCACGGTTTTTTTAATGACTAAATTGATTTTAAAGCTTTGCTTAACCGTTTGGATAAGAAGAAATACTTATTTAGTTTAAAATAGTTTTAAGCATAAGAATAGAGCCAAAGCAAAAGGATGGTTTTGCTAAAAAAGATAAGTAAACAAAAATGAAAAGTAAACTGAACGTTCTTTATTTAATTAAAAGAATTTTAAATTTACTTTTCACTGAAAAAACGATTATAAAATATGGATAAACGAAGAGACTTCTTAAAAAAAGCATTTTTATTAGCAGGTATTGCCGGAGCAGAATATTCTGTTCCTTCGGCTTTAAAGAAGGCTATGGCTATAGAACCTCCTCCGGGAAGTACGTATATGGATGCGGAGCATGTGGTTATTTTAATGCAGGAAAACCGGGCTTTTGATCATGCTTTTGGAACATTGCAAGGAGTGCGTGGTTTTGAAGACCCGCGTTTTGTTCGCCAACAAAACGGATTGCCAATTTGGTTTCAGCCAGATTCTAAAGAAAACTTTTATTCACCTTTTCATTTTGGCTTGATGAATACAAAATCTTCTTGGATGGGGGCAGTTCCACATTCCAGGCATTCTCAAGTAGATGCTTTCAAAGATGGATGGCATAATGGTTGGATTGATGCGAAAAAAGTCGGAAATAAAAATTTCTCTCATATTCCATTAACTATGGGATATTATAACCGTCAGGATGTTCCCTTTAATTACGCACTTGCCGACGCATTTACTATTTGTGATCAGAATTTTTGCTCAGCTATGTCGAGTACCTGGCCGAACCGGTTTTTCTTTTGGACAGGAACGCTGAGAAGGGAGCAAAATGCAAAAGCAAAAGCTGAACTACGCAATGAATTGGGGGTAGGTGTAGGAGAGTGGAATACTTTCCCGGAGGTATTGGAAGATGCAGGAGTGCCTTGGAAAATTTATCAAAATGATTTGAGCGCAGGCGGAGGGTTTAAAAAAGAGGAACGCTCTTGGTTAGCTAATTTTGGATGTAATCCTTTGGAGAGATTTAAAAACTACAATGTAAGATTTTCGGATCGCTATGTCAATAGTTTAAAAACAAGATTTGAAACAGTTTCTAAAGAAGCTGAAGAACTTAGAAAGGAACTAAAAAAAACAGACTTATCTTCCAAAAAACAGAATAAGATAGAGAAAGATCTACAAAAGAAAAAACAGGTTATCGAAGAAGCGCGGAAGGAGTTAACCCAATGGACGGAAGAGAATTTTAACCGCTTATCCCAAAAAGAAAAAAATCTATATAATAAAGCGTTTTCAACGAATAAAGAAGATCCAAATTTCCGGGAGTTAGCGAAGTTAGAATATACGGATGATAAAGGGGAAAAGCGTAAAATGGAAGTGCCAAAAGGCGATATTCTGCATGAATTCAGACAAGATGTCAAAAAAGGAAAATTGCCGAGTGTATCATGGTTGGTGCCCGCTCAGCGGTACTCTGATCACCCGAGCTCTCCTTGGTACGGCTCATGGTACATCTCTGAAATTATTGATATTCTTACCGAAAATCCGGAGGTATGGAAAAAGACTATCTTTATCATGACTTATGATGAAAATGACGGATATTATGATCATGTTCCTCCATTTGTTCCCCCTAACCCGCAGAAGAAAAAGAGTGGGGTTTCTTCTAAAGGTATTGACAATGAGATAGAGTATGTGACCAAGGAGGAAGAAATAGAAGAAGGTAGAAGTAAAGGGACCGCACGAAGTGGTCCTATAGGCTTAGGCTTTCGTGTTCCGATGATTGTTGCCTCTCCCTGGAGCAAAGGTGGTAAAGTCTGTTCGGAGGTATTCGATCATACTTCAACTTTGCAGTTTTTAGAACATTTTTTAAGTAATAAGTTCAATAAAAAGATCCATATGGATCAAATAAGTGCATGGAGAAGGACAATTTGTGGAGATCTGACTTCGGTATTCAGTGATGGGAAAACTCAAAAAAACCTACGTAAAAAGCTGCCTTTTATCGAACGGAATGAATATCTGGAAAATATCCACCAATCTAGATACAAAGGTCTGCCGAAGGGCTTTGAACCCCGTACAAAAAATGAAATTGAACAAAACGAATTTCCGTATAAAAACTTGCTCCCTAAACAAGAAAAGGGACAACGGGCTTCTTGTATATTGCCTTATGAGCTATATGTCGATGGAAAAGTATTTCCTCAAAAAAATCAGATTCACTTGGAGCTAATGGCTGACAATTCTGTCTTTGGAAAAAAGAGTAAAGGGGCACCCTTCACTGTTTATTTTAACGATCAAATCCGTTCGTATGCTGTGAAAGCCGGAGATAAAGTAAGCGATGAGTTTGAATTTGGTCATGACAAATCTTATGATCTGGATATACATGGGCCAAATGGATTTTATAGGAGATTTAAAAACTCTGGAGAGAATCCGGACTTGACAACGAGTTTGACTTATGAAAAACAGGGGAACGCTTATATGGGAAAAGTAATATTATCTCTCCAAAATACTGGAAACGAGCCTATTCATCTCAAAATACAAGATAAGGCTTATGGGAAAGAGCCTATAGAAATGGAAATAAAACCAAAAACAGAACGAAAAAGAACAATTGACTTTAAAGACAGCCATTATTGGTATGATTTCGATATTATTTTAGAAAAATACAAGAACTATCTGTGGTCGTACGCCGGAAGAATAGAAGTCGGAAAGATGGGCTATACGGATCCACAGATTGGAAGTTAATTTATCTCATTTATAATCATTTTATTTTATCTAATAGTTGAGTATCCGCTCAACTATTAGATATTTATGGTTCTTTGTTCATAGGAAAGGATTATTATTTACCAAAAATAACCTCTGATTTTATGTTATATATACCTTAAATTATGTTAATTTGCTTTTTTATAAAATATAATTCGCTTATGGGAAAGAATGATTTAGAAAAAAGTTTTCGTAAAATTATTGAAGGCAATAAAGATTGGGTAGACTTTGTAAAAAAAGATACGTCGGGTCGATTTGAGCAATTAGCCCAAGGACAGCACCCAGAATTACTTTGGATAGGCTGTGCAGACAGCCGGGTTCCGGCTAACGAGCTTACTGGGAACCGTCCTGGAGAAGTCTTTGTGCATCGAAACATAGCCAATATGTGCGTCCATTCGGATATGAATATGCTGAGTGTCCTGGATTTTGCTGTAAATACGTTGCATGTCAAACATATTATTGTAGCTGGCCATTACGGCTGCGGAGGAATTGCGGCAGCTTTGAGCCGCCAGCAACATGGGATTATCGATAATTGGTTGAGCCATGTAAAAGATGTATATAGGATTCACGCAAAAGAATTAGATGCTATTGAGGATATCGAAGAAAAAAAGAAAAGATTAGTAGAGTTGAATGTGGAAGAACAGGTGCTCAATTTATGCAGTACCTCAATTATACAAAATGCTTGGAAGGAACGCCATAACTTAGCGGTACATGGAATGGTAATAGATATCTGCACTGGAGAATTAATCGATCTGAATACTACTTTTACAAGTAATGGAAGTATCGGGGAAATTTTCGTGTATGACTAATATGTGAACTTTATTATTTGATAATTTCCCCTTCTGTACATCAAGGTAATTGTTTTTTATGTAAACAGCTTGTTTAATTTTTCATAGAGAGGATGGATGTAGAAAGGCTGCCTGTCACCTTTATTAAAAGTGCTTTTAAAAATTTTGCATATTTAGTTCATGGAGACATAACCCTTATAATCGGGTAAACTTATTTGTCTTCAGTTATAAGAACTTTTGAGAAAAATAAGAATGAAAGGAACAAAAACAATTAATCGTAGGATATTTATCCGCTCTTCGTTTGTAATGACAGGATTAGGGCTTAATTTTAATCTATATAGCTGTGAAAAAAAAGCGAATTCTAAAACACCGGATGATGACAGTGATTTAGAAATTAGGGATCCGAATAATAAATTATCTATAACCAACATTGATCTTCCTACACAATTGAATGTTAAAAAAGGAGGGGAGTTTAAGATAAGGGGTGAAGGATTTGAAGCAGGTGATCAATTAACATTCTCATCATTGACAGGGAATGCAAACAACTCCAATACCCTTGACTCTAAGGAGGTAACAGATACGCATATTATTTGTCAAATGCCTGAAGACTTTGCTTCTGATGGATATAAAATATCTGTAAAACGGGGAGGAAACTTGTTCTATTTAGGGGACTCGGTTTTAGATCTTGTTTTCAATCCGGATATTCCCGATAGGGAAGGGATGACAGTAAAGGGTGTTGTCTATGCGGAAGGTAAAGGCTTAAAAGATGTAGTAGTTTCGGATGGTTTCGAAGTTGCGGTGACGGATAAGAATGGAGTTTATTATTTACCGTCTCAAAAGAAAGGAAAATATGTATTTGTTTCCATCCCTGGAAATTATGAAGTGGGAGTAGAAGAAGAAAATTCTCCCTTATTTTTCAATCGTTTGACGCAGCCTGTTTCGACGGTGGAAATAAAGGATTTCGAACTTTTTCCGGTACAAAATGATGATCATGTGATGATGGTTTTGGGAGATATGCATTTAGCTAACAGAAATAACGACATTAAACAGTTTCAAAATGATTTTCTCAGGGATGTGAATCAATCTATCCGAGAATATGAAAATACTGGAAAAAAAGTATATGCGTTGACACTTGGAGATATGACCTGGGATACGTATTGGTATAGCAAGGATTATGCTTTGCCGGACTATCTTCGAGAGAAGAAAAAAATAGGAGCTCCTGTTTTTCATACTATGGGAAATCACGATAATGATCCGAACTACAGTTATAATGATTGGCAAGCTGAGGAACGATATCGAAATGTAATCGGTCCTACATATTATTCTTTTAATATAGGTAAAGCGCATTATGTTGTTCTTGATAATACTGAATATATAAATGATGTCGATAACGATAACCCGAGAAGTTATAATGCTAAAATTGTTCAAGAACAGATTGACTGGCTGAAGAAAGATCTTGCCATGATTTCAGATAAAAGTGCACCTCTTATTATAGCTATGCATATACAACTTAACTCAAATCCAAGCTTAAATGCTAATGGACAGGAAATGACTAGTTGGCGGTTAGATGATCCAAATAAGTTTTTAGATGTTTTAAATGGTTTTTCAAATGTGCATTTACTTACGGCGCATACACATATGAATTATAATATTCAAACTTCATCTACGGTTATGGAGCATAATATAGCCGCAGTTTGCGCGACTTGGTGGTGGACAGGCAAAGATGGTTATGCAGGCAATCATATTTGTAAAGATGGAAGCCCGGGCGGTTATGATATTTGGGAAGTTGAGGGTACAAACTTAAAATGGTGTTACAAGGGCATTGGTCACAATAAAGACTATCAATTTAGAGCTTATGATTTAAATGAGGTCCATATTACTTCAAATAAATATGCCCCTAATTATACGGGTACGGAATGGGATAAATATGCCGAAGGGTACACAAGCCCTAATACAAAAAATGAAGTGCTGATCAATGTCTGGAATTATGCCCAGGGGTGGAAGGTTGAAGTCACAGAGAACGGGAAGCCTCTTCATGTGACAAGAGTGCGCGTCAGAGACCCCCTCCATATTATCTCTTATAATGCGCAGAGGCTAGAGCGTAATGCGGATCCTACTTCAGCTTTTACTTCGGCATTAACTGCACATATGTTCAAAGTTACAGCGTCCAATGCTACAAGTACTTTAAAAATTAAAGTGACGGACAACTTCGGAAATGTATATATAGAAGATATGGTAAGGCCCAAGGCATTTGATGAGAAAATAAAATAATAAAGGAACAGAAATTATAAATTTTGGCAAATAGAGACATTTTTTATCTGTCTATTCTAAGAATACAGCACACAATCTTTGAACTCCGTCTAATACTCCGTATTTTTACGCGTAATCCTCAGGATGAAGAAACGATATTAATGAATTAAATTATAAATACACAACAAAGATGGATATGAAAAAACAAAAGCCTACTTTATTAATTTTAGCAGCAGGTATGGGAAGCCGATATGGCTCTTTAAAGCAAATGGATGCTTTTGGACCTAATGGCGAAACGATAATTGATTATTCCATTTATGATGCTATCCAAGCAGGTTTTGGTAAAGTAGTGTTTATTGTAAGAGAAGAATTCTTAGATAAAATGAAAGAGGTTTTTAACCCAAAACTCGAAGGAAAGATAAAAGTGGATTACGCCCTTCAATCGTATGATTTGAGTCCGTTCGGGATATCAGAAAATATAGAACGTGCTAAACCTTGGGGAACTGCTCACGCTGTATTATCGGCCCATGACAAAATAAATGAGCCTTTTTGTGTCATCAATGCGGATGACTTTTATGGTTCCGATGCATTTGAAAAAATGGCTGAGTTTTTAAATCAGGAAGTAACTGATAACAATTTTTCTTTGGTGGGCTACCAATTAGACAATACTCTATCGGAACATGGCTATGTATCCCGTGGCGTGTGTCAAGTAGACGACAATGGAAACCTCGAAACCATAACTGAACGAACAAAGATTTATTGCGCTAACGCTGCAGGAGGAGAATCAAAAGTTATGTATGAGGAAGAAGATGAAGAACATGAAATTAATCCGGAAAGCCGCGTATCGATGAATTTTTGGGGCTTCACACCTCATGTTTTCAAAATAACTCAAGAGTTGTTTCAGACGTTTGCTCATGAAAACAAAGATAATCCCAAAGCGGAGTTTTTTATTCCATTAGTAGCCGATCATCTGGTTAAATCTGGACAAGCACAATTTAAAGTTTTACCTACTTCGTCTAAATGGTTTGGCGTCACTTACAAAGAAGATAAACCTGTTGTACAATCTTCAATAAATGAATTGATCGAAAAGGGAGCTTATCCTGAAAAATTATTTTAGAAGGTTAAACTTACTTTATTTAAATACTTTAATCTAAAAATAAGAATCCTGAGACGGGGAGCCTCAGGATTCTAAACCAATTATTAACCCAATAATGAAAAATAATTACTACTATTATATTACTGTTTTTGTACCCTTATAACGTAAAGTAGTCTTTTAATATTACATATGGTCTTTAAGCTTAACATCTTTTAACATAAGAATAAATGCCTTGCTTACAATAGAGAAAAATATCTTCCGAAAATTTTGTAAACAGAATAACAGGAGCGTTTATGTGACGGTGCAAATTGTGAAGATGTGAAAAAAAAGGTTAGTTATAAAGGGCTGTGAAAAATAAACAAACGTTTGATATCTATTTTTATTTTTAGAATACGTCCTTAATAAGTACTTTGAGCTCTTTATTTAAAAGGAAATAATAAAACTAAAATTCTGATGGGGATTAATAAGCCGCAAGTTATTCAAGTTGTGAATATATTTTTTATTGAGGGGAAAGTACAATATGTAAAACCATTCGGTTCAGGGCATATCAACGATACTTATAAGGTTAAAATATCTGACGGATCAAACAGACAATATCTTTTGCAAAGGATAAATCACCATGTGTTTCCGAACATCGAAGGGTTGATGAATAACATGACTTTGGTACTCGACCATTTAAAAGAAAAATACGAAGCTCAGAAGAAAGGCAGTTCAACAAGGCGTAGTTTGACGATTGTCCCTACACGCGGCGGAGAAAGCTACTACAGAGATGAAAAGGGAAATTACTGGCGTATGTTTGTTTTTTTGGATGGCACAAAAAGTTATGATATTGTAGAAAAAAAAGAACAAGCCCGCTCCGGTGGAAAGGCTTTTGGTGAGTTCCAAAGCCTGTTATCAGATATGGACGCTACTAAATTAATCGAAGTTATTCCAAATTTTCATAATATTAGATTTAGAATGGATAACCTTCGAAAAGCTATCCGGGAAGATAAAAAAAACAGAGTGAAAGATGTAACCGATATTTTAAACTTCGTGATGGAAAGGGAAGAAGGGATGCACGGTATCCTAAAGAGGGGAGAAGCTGGAGAATTACCTCTGCGTATAACCCATAACGACACAAAGTTCAATAATGTATTGTTAGATAAAGATGATAATGTACAATGTGTTATTGACTTAGATACGGTGATGCCGGGGTATATTGCTTATGATTTTGGAGATGCAATACGGACGATTATTAATACTGCCGCAGAAGACGAACCGGAATTAGAGAAAGTAAGACTGAATATTCCTTTATATCAAGCCTATGTAGAAGGGTATTTATCTCAAACGAAGTCTTTCTTAACGGATAATGAAATCACCTCATTGTTGGAGGGTGTGTTTTTATTGCCGTACATGATTGGTGTCCGGTTCCTGACTGATTATCTTGAAGGTGACCATTATTATAAAGTGGAATACCCAGAGCATAATCTCGTCCGTGCCAAAACACAATTTAAATTAGTGCAGGAAATGGAAATGCATAAAAATGAGTTAAAAGATATCTTAATTGAACAAAGCCTAAAGCATGAAAAGCTTAATAGTTAATAAAATAAAGCCTATAGAAGGATCTCATACCTACTTTAGCTTACAGCAGCAGTTAAAAGATCTACACTGGCATTTTATAGATGAATGTAATTGGCCAGAGGAATTCCCTTACACACCCAGGTGTGAGTTTCAGATTGCCCATACGGCTACTCAGATTGTTTTACATTATAAAGTAAAAGAAGAGTATGTTCGGGCATTGGCTATCCGGCACAACGAAGATATATGGAAAGACAGTTGTGTAGAGTTTTTTATATCATTAGATGAGAAGAAAACCTATTATAATTTTGAATTTAATGTTGTGGGAGCTGGGATCATTGGTTACGGAACAGCAGAAAAATCAAATAGAGCCCGTCTGAATTCGGAAATTATTGATCAAGTAGATGTGTTTTCTGCTATACAAGGAAAAATAGAAAATAAACAATGGGGGATAATATTAGTTATACCCATTGAAATTCTGGAATTGAATGAAATATCGGGCAAAAGGATGCATGCGAATTTTTATAAATGCGGAGATGATTTGCCTCAAGCTCATTATATATCATGGAATTCCATAAAAAATGAAACGCCTAATTTTCATTTACCGGAATATTTTGGAGAAATTGAATTTGAATAAATAACGGGGCTGGACGGGTTACTTATGCTTAGACTTCCGCCGCCGTCTATTTTCAAATTCCGAAACTTCAGTGATTCTGGGAATACTACTTTTAAGAGCCATATAGCGTAATCTTTTCAATGGACGTTGTTTGCGGATTTTTACCCATGTTCTTTTGCTCATATATAAATTCCAATTCATCAATAAAACGCTTATTAAAACAACGATAAGCCCCATTATTTGAACACTGGTGACGATATGATCTGTAAATAAATGAGCCAGAAGCAGGGCGATAATCGGATTGACATAAGCATAGGTACTAACTTCTGTTGCCGGTCGTTCTTGAAGTAACCATAAATAGCAGCTGAACGCCAGAATGGAACCCATTGTAATTAAATAAGCTATTGAAAACCAATCAGACGGAAGTACTTCACGCCAATCAAAGCGATTATATTCACCGTTTACTAAAGCCACACAACTAAAAGTAAATCCCGCCACAATCATTTGCCATGCAGTTTTTACGATTACATTCAGATGAGGTATACTTTCTGAATTTTGCTCCTTTTTTTCTTGGGTATATTTCGAATATAAAGAACCAATAGTCCAACCTATAGTGCCTAATGTCATTACCACCATAGCGATTAAAGCTTGCGTTTGATTTTCTTGGCCACTATTATTGTGAATGATTTGTTCGGCAAAGAGTAGAAACACGCCAAAAAAACCTAACAACAGACCCAAAACAATAGGGATACTCCGGAAATTCTCTTTCCATTTAGGTTTATCAAAAACAATAAACCAAATGGCTGCTGCTGAAGAAATAATAACCACAATACCACTCGAAATAAACTGTTCGGACCAAATGATGGCTGCCATATCTACAAAAAGAAGCATAAATCCTATAAAGACAGCTTGTAATACATCTTTTTTAAGATAAAGCTTATATCCTTTAAAATAGCAATAGCTTAATAAAAGAGAACCAGCAATTAAGAAACGAATTGAGCCTAATACAAAAGGTGGAAAACTCCGTAAAGCTTTTTCTATGAAAAAGAAAGTAGAACCCCAGACAATGTAAACCACTAAATAAGCAGCTACAATTTGAAATGTCTTCGTTTTTCTTTCTTTTAAATCCATGTATTATTTTTTATCTACGATATGTAAACTTGATTCTTCTTTGACTGTCTGAAGCACAATAATAGTGCGGGTAGATATAATACCTTCAATTTTGCTCAAACTATCCCGCATAAGATCGACTAAGCCAATAGAGTCTTGAGTCCGGACTTTTATGAGGTAACCATCATCTCCGACAATATCATGCACTTCCAGTACTTGAGGGATTCCGGCTAAAATTCGTCCAATGGATTGTTCACCGATAATGTCTTTTGTTTTGATAAAAATAAAAGAGAGCAACTTTTGATCTAAAGCGAGAGGATTTATTTTAGCATGGTAACTTAAGATTACTTCTTTCTTCTCCAGCTTTTTTACACGTTCTAAGATAGCTGAAGGCGCCATACCGAGTTCTCGGGCTATATCTGCATTGTTTATGCGGGCATTTTCCTGCATCATTTTCAGGATTTGCAAATCAATACGGTCTAATGAATATTCAATTTTTTTCATAATTCTACAAAGTTAAAAATATTGACGATTATTTCAAGTAAATAGTATTATTCAGAACAGTATTCAGTATCTGTTTTTGCGTGTTGAATATTGTATGTTTAGTGAGTGTTTTTTTATTTTTCTTTTCTGAATGAAAAACACGATAAATATAAAAGTTCTTTCGCAAGTTAAATTTAATAAATAAAGTAAGTGAAAGTACTGAAAGCTAATTAAAAAAATTCAACACAGTTTGTATTATGTGAAATATTAGGAAAAGTAGTATTTTTCCTCTTTTTTATTTTGATCCCTTGTTTATTTGTAAATTTGTATTCTTTAATATAGAAATAAAATGAACGAAGAAAAAACATCTTTATGGAGAGCGCTGATTCAGGCGAAGTGCCCAAGATGCCGGAGAGGAGAAATGTTTAAGCCTGGAGGCATATGGAAAAAGATGTATGATCAATGTTCTCACTGTGGCTTGCACTATGAAAGACATCCGGGTTATTTTTATGTAGCCATGTACGTCAGTTATGCATTAAGTGTAGCTGAACTTATTACATTTACAGTAGCTATTATAATTTTTTCTGGGGGGTCAGACAACATTGCTTTATATTTAGGGATTATCCTTCCGGCAATATTTTTATTGGCACCTATTAATTATAAATATTCCAGAGTAATTCATATGTACTTTTTAGATCCTGGCTTGAAATATGAGCCAAAATACGATAAATAAGTCTCTGCCTTAATTTCAATATCAGAACATATGAAAAGCCTTAAAGGTGATGGAATGGGTTATCTTCTATCTTTCAATTATCTGGTTCTTTATAGACTACAGCATTTAAATTTATACCTGCTCCGACAGAAGCAAAAACGATATTGTCACCCGGATTTATCCCATAGCCTTCTAATTCCTCTTTTTTTACCATGTCATATAATGTGGGCAAGGTAGCAACTGAACTATTGCCTAAAAAGGAAATAGTCATAGGCATTTTTTCTAAAGGAGCTTTTTCTATATCATACAGTTTAAACAACCGTTTTAGAATAGCTTCATCCATTTTTTCATTAGCTTGGTGAAAGAGGAAATTTGAAATATCATGGATAGCGATACCAGCAGAATCAAGACAGTCTTTGATTATTGCGGGTACATGACTTATCACTTGCTCATATAATTTTCGCCCTTCCATTTTAATGTTAAGAGGTTTAGATTTGTCCGCCAGATTATACGAGCTGCCCATACGCAAAATATGGGCAAAAGGCACGGCCATTGTTTGAGCTTTTGCTTCTAAAATCCCTATTGGCTCTTCGCTTTCTACAGCTTCTAATATGATAGCCCCGGCACCATCGGAAAAAATCATACTATCGCGATCATGCGGATCGGTAACCCGGGAAATCGTTTCTGTACCTACCACCAAAACACGCTTTGCTATACCTGATTCAATAAAGTTTTTTGCATGGATCATGCCTTGAACCCAACCGGCACAACCAAAAGGTAAATCATAAGCTACTGAATTAGGGTTTTGGATGTTTAACTTCCACTTTATACGGGCAGAAAGTGCAGGGACTTGATCTATATATTTTTTTTCTGCGGAAACATCCCCAAAATTATGCGCAACAATAATTTGATCGATAGTTTCAGGATCTATACCAGCATTTTTAATAGCTTCTTTAGCAGCAAAAAAACCTAAATCCGATGCAAGATGATCTTCCTCAGCGTAACGGCGTTCTTTAATTCCTGTGATTTGAGCAAATTTCCGGATAATTTCATCATTACTTCTGTCAAAGGGCTTTCCAGTACTATCATAAAACTGATGATTTAGAAAGAAACTATTAGGGATCTTTACGCTCGGAATGTGACAACCACTTCCGATAATAACAGCATGTATGTTTTCTTGCATAGTCGCTTTTATTATTTTAACAAAAAAATAAGCAATACGTCAATGTGATATTGCTTTCTTATCTTCATATCTTTGAATTATATTTAAATTTAATTAAAATATTAAGATATGCTGAAGAATGTAACAAAATAAAGTATATTTATTAAAGGGGAGGTGAAAATGATGTTTTTTCCTCTTGGAGTTTGTATTTCTGCAAATAGATATCATATCTTTGGAGTATGAAAGATGAAAGTAAGAAGCAATTACGGCTTGATTTTGAAAAATATATGAGATATTGCCTACAAACGAAATCAAACTTTTCATTAGAAGATTTCGCTTCTTTTGCCAGTACAATTATTAATTTTTCATCTTCTGATAAATCTGGTATAAACCAGGATAAAGAGAATAAGTCAGATTATTTGCTTCAATTATACAATGCTGGACTTCGCAACCGAATTACAAAAGAGGATTTACAAGAATTAAAAACTATAATCCTTTCGGATCCAGGGATCGATTTTGAAATTATAAACTTATTGTATAAAACTTGATCAGTATGTTGCCATAAAGTGGAAGGTGGAAACAGACAGGCTTTTACTTAATTTATTTTAAACTTCAAGTCATGAAACTAACCCCTGTTAAATTTTTTTTGATTTATTGCTTTATTTCTTTTAATTTTTTGATAGAGTAGATCCGAATAGCATTCCCTTCTTTTGATATAAGACGCTCATCTATAAAGTCACTTAACATTCTACTTATCGTTTCGTTAGCCGTTCCTGCTAAAGCGGACAAATTATCTCGGGAAATACGAATCAAGCAAGTGTCTGTATTAGAGGTGTTTATGTCTTTTTTAGCCACGCATACTAAGGCATTAGCTACTTTTTTTCGAACAGAATCATAGGCAAGCCCTACTAATTGCTGGTTTTTATAGATAATCTCTCTGGACATAATTTGCAGGAAATTACGTGTAACAGAAAGGTTTTTCTGCAATAACTCTAAAAAGTCATCTCGGGCAATTTGGGCTATCTTAGCTTCTTCAAAGGTTTCTACGCTGTGGTTATATGGTTCTTTTGTAAAAACAAATTCATGGCCAAAAAATTCTCCTTTTTTATAAACATTGCTTATAAACTCTCTTCCGTCATCGTGGTAGAAGTAAGCCCGTACCTTTCCTTCCATTACATACATGAGAAAATAGGGTTCGTCCCCTTGATGATATACAGATTGCTTTTTTCGATAAGTACGGGTTCTTGCCTTCTCTAATAATTGTTGAAGTACTTTTTTTTCGTCATCTGCTGTAAAAATATCAAACTGTTTTTTTTGTGTTTTTTTTCTGTCGCTTCTTTTTTTTAGCCGCACTTCAATGGCATTGAGCAGTTCTATATCATCAAAGGGCTTAGTCAGATAGTCGTCAGCGCCCATCTCCATAGCTTTGCGGATATCCGAGCGTTCTACTTTTGCCGTCAAAAAGACAAATGGAATGTTTTTGGTTTCTTTATTTTTACTTAATAAATATAAGACTCCATATCCATCGAGTTCGGGCATCATAATATCGCATAAAATGATGTCTGGTAAGTGTTTTATAGCTTTGTCAACTCCAGATTTCCCATCGGCAGCCGTATAGACTGTATAGTCCGAAAGTTCTAAAATCTCAGCTGTACTTTCTCGAATCTCTTGATTATCCTCTATGATGAGTACGGATGGGAAATTATCTTCCATAACTGTTTTTGTCTTGATTTTTATTAAAGATTAAGGTAATGTTAGTGCCATTATTGACTTCACTTTCAAATTGTACTTTACCACCCATTAACCTTACATATCTTCTCACAATATTAAGGCCGAGCCCGGTTCCAGGAATGCTTTCTGTATTATTTGCCCGGAAAAAAGGTTCAAATAAATTTTTTTGATCGGTTTCTGGAATTCCAATTCCATTGTCTTTCACGGTTATGCTACACGCATCATCCTTGATCTTTGTGTTAAACTCAATAAAAGAGTTTTCTCCTGAAAATTTTATGGAATTGGAAATTAAATTAATCACACTGTTTTTTATAAGATTTGCGTCTAAGAAAAAGTTTCCTTTAGCTCCTGTATGTTCGTATACAATATGCTGGTTTTTTTTGCAGATCATTTGCATCTCTTCTGTGACTTCTTCTGCCAGTTTCACTAAATTGATATCTTGTAAATTTGTTTGCACTGCACCCGCTTCTAACTGTTCTAAAGATAAAAAATCGCTTAAAATACTTGACAAGAGGTTGACTGAATTTTTTATCCGATCTACATGTTTGAGAACTCCCTCATGGTCAGATTTTTTAAGGTATTTTTCAATTAAAGTAGCGGAAAGTTGAACAGAGCTTAAAGGGGTTCTAAATTCATGAGAAGCCATAGAAACGAAGTGAGATTTCATTTTATTGAGCTCCTTTTCCTTTTCTAAAGAAAGGCTGACTTCTCTTTTGGTATCTTCCAACTCACCTACTATATTGACTAAATCTTTTGTACGCTCTTTTACTTTTCTTTCTAGTTCTTCCGTATAATGCCGGATTTGTTTTTTTGCTATTTTTTCCTTTGTTAAATCATGAACGAAACCGGCGAAAATAATCTGATCGTCTAATTCAACTTTACTTACCGCTAAACGAAAAGAAAATATTGTACCGTCTTTTTTCAACCCTTCAACCTCTCTGCCTTTGCCTATAATTTTTGCCTGACCGGTTCGGAGATAAGCCTGAATAAAATCATCATGCTTGCTTCTGTAAGGTTCTGGCATCAGGATCGATATGTTTTGACCGATCAATTCATTTTTTTTATACCCGAAAATATCTAAAGCTGAAGGGTTCACAGTATCTATAATACCATTTCTATCTATAGTAATAATACCATCAATTGCTGTGGATACTATGGCTTCAAGTAGTTTTTTTGATCTCAATTCGCTCTTAAATTTTTACTCTGTAAATTTACATATTTCATAGGCTAACTCTATACTATGGATGTAAAAAATATGTCTATAAGCACTTTTTATTTCTTTTCGGAATTGAAAATATTGAACCAATGGATTTATATCTCTCCAAAATTGATTAAAAGGAACAGAAACAGGTGCCTATCGTTACAAAAAGATTTTTATGAAGGGCACTTTGATTAATCATCATCGTATTCATCATCGGAATCATTGAAATCTTCAAAGCTTTCAATATTTTCCAAATCTAAGTTTTCAAAATTGTCGTTAAAGTCTTCATCATACTCATCTTCCGGACCGTTAAATTCCATATTACTTTCTTCGTAAGATCTCTTTTTTTTGGGATTCATTTTTTTGGATTTAGATCAACAATATTAAGTGTTAATATAAGTTTTCAAGTAATTATTTAGTGTGAAAATATAGTAAATCGATTATTAAAGTTGTAATAACTTACTTTTCTATCTCATTATTTTTTCCGATAACATTGGTTTCTTCCACAATCTCTTTTAATTGCGGTAATTCATTAAAGTGATTAATCCCAAAGTGACTAAGAAATTCATCGCTTGTTCCATAGAGCAACGGCCTTCCAACGCTCTCAGCTTTTCCTAATATAGTAATCAGATTTTTATCCAAAAGTCTTTGTATTGTATAATCGCAATTTACACCTCGTATTTGTTCTACTTCTAATTTTGTGATCGGTTGTCTGTAAGCAATGATGGAAAGAGTTTCTAATGCAGCCTGGCTGAGTTTTCGTTTTTCTTTATGTGCCAGTAATTTTTGTACACTGGTGTAGTATTTAGATTTTGTTAAAAAATGATAACGATCAGCAATGTGTTTAAGCTCAAGAATATAATTATCAGACAAGTATTTTTCTTTGATAGCTTTTATATATTGCTCTATCTCGGTTTTTTGAATTTCATTATCCGGAAAAAGTTGGGAGATTACCTGGTGAATGTCACTGGTGTTAATCCCTTCATCCGATACGAAAATCAAAGCTTCAATATGTTGCTGTATGTTTTTCAAGCAAAATTCCGTTTATTTATATAAGATCGATTTTTTTACAATAGAAATAAGCTTTTTATATACCAAAGTATTATCAGCGCAAAGATACATAATTTCGATAAATCTTAAATGAAGTAAAATAATTCGTCAATTAGTAAATAAATCTTAGGAAGGAGTAACATCTTTTGCTTTTGGCTGATTGCAGTATTTTTCGTAAAAGTTTATGATTTATTTTTTTTATTCGGTATTTTGTTTGAAATGATTGTATACCATGAAAAATTTAAGTTTCAGGTTTTTAAAATATTTGTATATCCATTTATTAATTCTTTTTTCCAACTTGACTGTCGCTCAAGTACTCGTAGAAAATAAGGGTGACAAGTTGAAAAATACAGATCTTACCCGCCTTTCTTTTACAGTGGAAGAAGCGTTGGACTGGACGGCTTTATTTGATCGAACTTCAGGATGGTTTGGAGCGGATGGTATATTTTCTATTCCATTAATTGATAGAGAGAATGCCAATACATCAAAAAAAAATGTTTTGTTTATTTTCAGTGATACCATGATAGGGGATATTGTGAATGGGAAATTGCAAAATGGTTCTAAAATGGTGCATAATTCGGTTGCTTATATGGAAGGAAACAGAGCGGATAGGGATGAAATCCATTTTTACCCTGATAAAAAGAATAGCAGCGAAGTGGGCACATTGTTTACACCAGAAACCTCTGATGCGCAGAAAGGAGATTATTATTGGTTGGGCGATGGATTCGTTAATCATTCTTTGAAAGAGAATATATATATCTTTGCTTATCATATGCGTAATACGAGCTCTAAGGAATGGAGTTTTAAGCAAGTGGGAAATGCTCTTTTAGTATTAGAGAAAGATAGTAAGCCACCTTTTAAAAATTATAAGGAAATAAAGACACCTTTTCTGATAGAAGGGGAAGAGGAAACTGAAAGTAGTTCTTTGGGTGCAGGGATTTTTGCGAATGTCCAAACTGCAGATGTCCCTGCTCCAGATGGGTATATATATGTATATGGAGTGAAAGGAAAATCGAAGGATTTAATAGTAGCGCGTGTATTACCTGAAAATTTTGAAAATTTTAATCAATATCGTTTTTGGGATGGGAAAGGGTGGAGTGCTGGCATAGATCATGCCGTAGGCATCACAGACAGCGTGTCCAATGAGTTAAGTGTCACCCCATTGAAGGATGGAAGATATGCATTGGTCTTTCAAATTAATGGAATGAGCGATACGATTGGTCTCCGGTTGGGCTTAAGCCCCTATGGCCCATTTGGCCCTATTATCAATGTGTGGACATGTGAAGAGCCGCAGCATAAAAATTACTTTACTTATAATGCCAAAGCGCATCCGGGGCTTTCAAACCCAGGAGAGTTGATCATCAGTTATAATGTAAATGCTTTCGATTTTTTAAATGAAATCAGCGCAAATCCTAAACTATACCGTCCGCGTTTTATTAGAATGAAATTTGAATAATCTTTCATAACGAATGTTATGAAAGAATAAGTTTTAAAATTATTGAGGCTGTCTTTTTGAAGCGTTAAAAAGGAGTTTGAATACTCTAAACCTGAGTTCGACTATTCTTTACCCGCTCAGAAATTAAATAAACAAGGCTAGGCAAGGCGCCTTTGTGCAGGGGTATCGGGATACTGCAAGCAGAGGCAACGAAGCATAGCGTGTTTATATAATTAGCTTTTTTGTTTTTCACTTTGAAACAGCCATCTTCTTTCTAAAATCTCCTCAGAATAGCCTGCTATTCCTTCGTCACTTTTAGTTGAATCTGACTATTTCAAAGCGTTCTGAGCAAAAAATAATAATCGAATTCAGGTTCTAAAAAACATTCTTTTCATCTTTTCCCAGAGATAAATTCCTGTTTGCTGCATCTATCCTTTGTACTAATTTTAGTACCTTAGCAAATAAATTTAATTAAAGAAATATTGATAGATAGTTTAGTTATAATCCCTACATACAACGAGAAGGAAAATATTGAAAAAATCATTCGAAAGGTATTTTCTCTCGAAAATATGTTTCATGTTTTGATTGTAGACGACGATTCTCCTGATGGCACAGGAGCTATTGTCGAAGAATTAATGACTGAATTTCACAATCAGTTGTTTTTAGAGATCCGACATGGTAAACAAGGATTAGGAACTGCTTATTTACATGGTTTTAGATGGGCTTTGAAACAGGATTATACGTATATTTATGAGATGGATGCTGATTTTAGCCATAATCCGGAAGACCTTATCCGTTTGAAAAAAGCTTGCCAGGAAGGGGCTGACATGGCGATAGGTTCGAGGTATATAACAGGGGTCAATGTAGTGAATTGGCCAATGAACAGAGTGTTGATGTCTTACTTTGCATCGGCATATGTCCGTTTGATTACAAGGATAAAAATAAGAGATACTACTGCCGGTTTTGTGTGCTTTCACAGAAAGGTATTGGAAAAAATCCCATTTGATAAGATTAAATTTGTGGGGTATGCTTTTCAAATTGAAATGAAATTTACAGCTATAAAATATGGCTTCAATGTTGTGGAAGTTCCAATTGTGTTTACTGATCGTACACATGGCGAATCGAAGATGAGTACACACATATTTAGAGAAGCGTTTTTAGGGGTTATACAGCTTAAATGGGAAAGTTTTTTTAGAAATTATAAGTAAGAGAGATGTATGGCAATGATGAATGAATACTTGGACCCGGATTCTGAGCGTTTGAGCTCTTCAGAAAGAGATGTAGAAAAAGTTTTACGGCCACAATCCTTTGAAGATTTTACAGGGCAGCAAAAAATATTAGAAAACCTAACTGTTTTTGTCAAAGCTGCTAAATTACGTTCGGAAGCGTTGGATCATGTTTTATTGCATGGACCTCCAGGTCTAGGTAAGACAACCTTGTCGCATATTATAGCGAATGAAATGGAAACGGGTATAAAAATCACTTCAGGTCCCGTTTTAGATAAGCCGGGAGATTTGGCAGGGTTATTGACGAATTTGGAAGAAGGAGATATTCTTTTTATTGATGAAATTCATCGGTTAAGTCCGCTTGTTGAAGAGTATTTGTATTCTGCGATGGAGGATTTTAAGATTGATATTATGTTAGAGACCGGACCCAACGCCCGTTCAGTACAGATTGAGTTAAACCCCTTTACATTGGTAGGAGCCACTACACGTTCCGGTTTATTGACGGCTCCATTGCGAGCCCGATTTGGAATCAATTCCCGCTTAGCTTATTACGATGCAAAATTATTGACTACTATTGTTTTGCGATCAGCTGATATTTTAAATACACCGATTACAGACGAGGGAGCTTATGAAATTGCACGGCGGAGCAGAGGAACCCCACGGATTGCAAATGCATTATTGCGCAGAACCCGGGATTTTGCTCAGATAAAAGGAAATGGAAAAATAGATCAAGCTATTGCTAAATATGCTTTAAAAGCTCTGAATGTGGATGAGAATGGTTTGGATGAAATGGATAATAAGATTTTAGCGACTATCATTGATAAGTTTAATGGAGGGCCTGTAGGTCTAAAGACAATAGCAACAGCTGTAAGCGAAGAGGACGGCACTATTGAAGAAGTCTACGAGCCATTCTTAATTCAGGAAGGATATCTCATGCGTACATCTAGAGGGAGAGAAGCCACTGCGCTGGCGTACCGCCACTTAGGAAGAATTAAACACGATAAGGATAATACTTTGTTTTAATACATTATGAAAAAAACACATATTTTTTTAATTGTAAGTTTGATTTATTGTCTTACCTATCGGGCAAATGCTCAAATAAACTGTCCGAGCCCCGATGGAAGATATGATGCGTTTAATAAAAACCATTTTACTTTGGGGGCAGGCCCCACCTTTTTATATGGAGATATAAATGACAGAAAGTCTAATATTGGTGTGGGAGTTCAAGCCAAATACGACAGGAAAATTTGGAAAGGAATCTTAATAGGAGCAGAATTTCAATTGGGCAACTTGAAAACAGAGGAGGCTTTAAAAGATACTCTTACCGAAGATATGTCAGAAGGTGTCCCAGATCCTGCACGGAGAGTGAATAACTTTTATAAATCTATCTCTTTAAACCTAACCATTCATCCCTTTCATTATTTTACAGGCAGTATATGGGATAGGAATGAAACAGTAGGAGCACGTTTATTAAATGGTTTTTATGTGGGGGCAGGAGTAGGTGTCGTGTTAAATGATTACCAATCTTTATACATCGATTCTTCCCCAAGAACTGATGGTGTAAAAACCGAAGATCCACAAGGCAATTTAACATATCAAGAATATGTATATAGCCCGATTGCTCCGGTAATCAATACAGGGTTGGTTTTCCCGTTTACATCTACAGACCTTTATTATCAAAACAAAGGTGTTTGGAGCGCTGTGGCAAATGCTCAAATGTCATTTTCTACGAATGATCTGTTAGATGGGTATAATCCTACTATTGAAGGAAATATAAGTAATGATGTATATACTTTCTATACATTAGGGCTTCGTTATTCTTTTTAATGATA
Organism: Bacteroidota bacterium; assembly: GCA_021794195.1. Classification (GTDB taxonomy): domain Bacteria; phylum Bacteroidota; class Bacteroidia; order Sphingobacteriales; family Sphingobacteriaceae; genus Sphingobacterium. Next base: position 30,042 of record JAJYRG010000003.1, on the reverse strand, counting down.
TTCTGATGTAAATAACCTTTTAAATAATAAAATGATATGAAAAAAATAATCATGACTTTATTATGCAGCAGCATTTTAGCGTTGAGTTATGGACAAGTTAATGTTCCGCAGGCAAGCACATATTCTGAACTGAAAGCGACTATTGGATTAACGGAAATAGAGATTCAGTACTCTCGTCCTAACAAAAAAGACAGAGAAATTTTCGGCAATGTAGTGCCTTACGGAAAGATTTGGAGAACAGGTGCGAATGCCAACACAACAATCGTTTTTTCTGATGATGTTATTATTGACGGACAAACATTAGAAGCAGGTAAATATGCCATTTTCACAAAACCGGAGAAGGGAAATTGGGAAATTTATTTTTATTCGGAAAACGATAACTGGGGAAATCAGGTGCAGTGGGATGAAGAAAAAGTACGCGCCAAAACAACTGCAGAGGTTCAGATTACGCCATTTATTACAGAAACTTTTACCATCTCTATAGATGATATAGAGATGGATAAAGGGGAAATTAGTTTTCGGTGGGATGATGTATATGTAGCTGCTGAAATAGAAGTGCCTACGGATACAAAAGCCATGACATCTATCGAAAAAACAATGCAAAACGGAACTCCTAAAGCCCAAGACTATATTAGTGCGGCGAATTATTTTCATCAAACTGGGAAAGATGTAAATCAGGCGAAAGAATGGATAGATGAAGGGATTAAAATGATGGAAAATCCTCCTTATTATTTTTTGTATAGCCAGGCTTTAATTCATGAAAAGGCAGGAAATAAAGAAAACGCATTGAAAATAGCTAATGCTTCTTTAGAAGCTGCAAAAGAAGCTGCTGACGAAGCGTATATCCGGCAAAATCAAGAACTTATAAAAGGCATAGAAGAAGGAAGGTGAGTTGAAAGCCTTTGACTTTAAGGAGCTTAAGCTCCTTAAAGTCTTTCTCTGTGGACAAATGGTTTTGTTGTAATGATAAAGTAAGAGATTATCAGCCTTGGTTAAAAGCTACAGTACTTTTGCTTTATCAGGGCTTTTCGTCCTTTGAAATGTCTGTAATAAACAGGCAATCATGATAACTAAGGCACAACCAAACAAATTTAACCATAAATAAGGCATCCAATCATTCCACCAACCGAATAAAACTATTATTTGTGTAAGTATAGCTGCAGCAAATACAGCCCGGGCTTGTACAAAACGGAAGAAAAATGCCAGTAAAAATACACCTAAAACATTCCCATAAAAAATTGACCCGATGATATTCACGAGTTGTATTAGGTTATCAAATAAATTGGCGACACAAGCAAATAAAATGGCCAATACTCCCCATAATAAGGTGAACCATTTAGACATCTTCAAGTAGTGTTCGTTAGATTTTCCAGGTATATTTCGTTGGTATAAATCGATAGTAGTAGTAGTACTCAATGCGTTTAACTCTGAAGCAGTAGACGACATGGCGGCACTAAGTGTCATCGCCAGCAATAGACCTATTGCTCCTTTAGGTAAATGGTTTAATATAAAGTGAATGAAAACATAATCTTTATCGTTTGTTTCTTCAGAAGCATCTGCTTTTTTTATAATCTCCCTGCCTTCTGTCCGCAGTTCTTTTTCATATTGATCGGATGCAATGATCTGTTGTTGAATGATCGGTTTTTCGGCTTCATCACTAGCTATATATTTCTGTACTAAGTTTTGTTTTGAGTTAAAATTTTGGTTTAGTTTATATTCTACATCTTTATATTTATCGCGGTACTCTGAGTTTTCAACGGTTTTTGTAGCGACCGGATTAAAATTCAGAGGAGAATGGTTAAATTGGTAAAATACGAAGACCATTATACCTACTAGTAAAATAAAAAATTGCATAGGAACTTTCAGAAAGCCATTCATAATCATCCCCAGTTGGCTTTCTTTCGTAGATTTTCCGGATAAATAACGTTGGACTTGGCTCTGATCTGTACCAAAATAGGACAATGCTAAAAAAGAGCCACCGATGATACCACTCCAAAAGGTGTATCTATTTTCAAAATCAAAAGAAAAATCGACGATGTCCAATTTTCCACTTGCTCCTGCAATAGACAAAGCATTGGAGAAAGTGACATCTTCTGGTAAAGCATATAAAAGAATGACAAAGGCTAAGCCCATACCGCCCATCATGATTGCCATTTGCTGCTTTTGAGTAACATTTACAGCCTTTGTTCCGCCTGAAACAGTATAAATGATGACCAATACACCGATAATGATATTGAGCCACAGTAAATGCCAACCCAATATACTGGATAAAATTATAGCAGGTGCAAAAATGGTGATCCCAGCGGATAAGCCTCTTTGGATAAGGAATAATATTGCTGTGAGGGTGCGGGTTTTTAAATCAAAACGGCTCTCAAGATATTGATAAGCGGTATATACATTGAGCTTTTTGTATAAAGGGATAAACACCAAGCAGATAATGACCATGGCTATAGGCAATCCGAAATAAAACTGAACGAAGCCCATTCCGTCGTGAAAAGCTTGTCCCGGTGTGGATAAAAATGTAATGGCGCTGGCCTGAGTGGCCATTACGGAAAGTCCTATTGCAAACCAACTCGTTGCATTCCCTTTTAAATAATCTCCCGCGTTTTGTTGCCCCCAGGTTTTCCATGTACCGTAAACGACAATGAAAAGTAATGAGCCTGTTAAAATTATCCAATCAATGAGATGCATTATCCGAAAAATTTAGAAATAAAAAGGAAAAACAAAATATAACATAGATTGGCTATTAAAACCCAAGTATATATAGGCAGCCATGCGCTGTTAATTTTTTTTATAGAATGCTTTTGAGACTTCATTATTTTCCTAATGATAAAAGGTTAGCAAATAAACGATAAGCCCCCGGAACCCCAGCAGGTAATTCCCTAAAGAAGCTTAATCCCGTATAAACATAATACCCTTCTCCATATTTTGCAACTAATAAGCTCCCTTCTTTTGGCTCTTCTTCTTTATCATGCATGGATAGGATAGGTGTAAATTCCGAATCCCATTTATTCGGGAAATAAAGCCCCCGCTCTTGTACCCAATTTTCAAAATCATTTTCTGTAATCTTATTGGGGTAGTTTAATACAGGATGCTCTTTGTCGATAAAGTCTACTTTTGAAAACTCATCTGTTACTCTATCTGTAGATATTTGGAGAGGGTAGGGGGCAATATCTTCTGTAAGGAGCTGGCCCCGGCTTACATTGTATTGAACAATGACATTCCCACCTTTTTTTACGTAATCAAATAATACTTTGTTTTTATATTGTAATTCGGGCACTACATTAAATGCACGTACCCCTAATATGATAGCATCAAAATTTTTTAATGTTTCCTTTTTAATACTTTCCGGTGTGATGGTTTCCACCTCATAGCCTATTTGTTTTAGATTTTCTGCCACTTGATCTCCGGCTCCTTCGATATAAGCAATTTTATTTCCTTTTTTTTGGATGTCAATTCGCACATGTTTTGCTTCAGCGGGGAGCATAACCTTTTGGGAAGGGATATGGCCGTAATCAATTTTATGTATTTGTTTATCAAAAATTTGATTATCTATTTCTAACTCTGCTTTCAAATCGATATCTGAAGAATCTCGAGGAGCAAGTATTTCGAATTGAAAAGTTTGCGTTTCTCCTTTTTTATGAAGTATAATACTCTGCTCACTAGGAGTGATTTTCCAGTTTGTGGGTGCTTTGAGTTTTAATTTTCCTTGGATATCATTGGTGAAAGCCTCTACTTTTACAGAGACCTCTTTACTGGTGGAAGCTGGGTGTATGACGACACTTTCTTCCATCTTGAGAGATACTTTAGGCACAATAGTGAAAGGTTCGAGTACTTCTCCTTTTGCTGGATCAGTATATGAATGTATGAGATCCCGCTGTATAGAAATATTCTGTCCCGCAATGTTTAAGTTGAACTCTATCTTGATCGGAGCGGGAGTTTCAGGACTTCCGATTAACTTCGGATCTGAAACATGGTACATACCTATCGTATGAGGCTCGTTTAACCAATAAGGGGTAGTAGGTTTAGTGTTTTGGGGAATTAGATAGCTTTTTTGGGTATCGAAGTTTCGATTATAGGTTAAATCGGATTGGAGCGGATGTTTTTCACCATTGATAGAGATACTGTTTATATGGACAGGTATTTGACTTCGATTGATAGCCTCTATCTTTACTTTAATCTTTTCCCCTGCGATAGCCGTTGCCATAGGTGCTCTGGCACTCAAATATAAACCTAAGGCATCTGTGATGATTTCCTTTATCTCTTCAGTTTTAATGGTTTTCCAATGCCTATCTTCTAGTTTTTGTATGAGTTGGTAAGCTTTTATCAGATCAGGTAAGGAAGCAGAAGGGTTCTTAAAGTCAAAATTCTCTTCCACTTTTGACAGAATGTTTTCGATTTCTTCTCCACCACGAACACGTTTCCAACTTGTAACAATCCCATCAAAGATATTATCTTTTGGCATTTCTCCTTCAAGGATTTCCAAATACTCCGTGGAATGTCCGCGTGTTCCAGAAGCTCCAAACCCCTGAGAACTATGTTGGCTTCTGCTAAAAGCTGAAATTTCGCCATTGCTTACTCCTAAAGTATTGTAATAAGCACCTATATTCATTTTAAAATGAGGGCTGTGATCTGCATTTTCAAAAGCTTCTTTGCTTTCATACAAAAACCACGAATCATTAAAAAACAAACGATAAGGCTGCCAACTTGAAACAGTTTCTAGATGTTCTGGAAATTTTGTTGTATCTCCGGCCATTTGAAAAGCTTCTTTGCTGAGTATAGCAGAGGCGGTATGGTGGCCATGTGTAGCTCCCGGTGTACGGTGATCAAAACGGTTGATAATAACATCGGGTTTGAATTTCCGAATGACGTAAACCAAGTCACTTAATACCTTTTCTTTTTCCCAAAACTCAAAAGTTTCTTCGGGGTTTTTTGAGAAACCAAAATCATTAGCTCGGGAAAAAAACTGAATACCTCCATCTGTTTTTCTTGCTTGTAACAATTCCTGGGTGCGAATAACACCTAACAATTCCCGCAATTCCGGACCGATAAGATTTTGGCCACCGTCGCCTCTTGTCATTGACATGTAGGCTGTGCGGGCAAGCTTATCATTAGCTAAGTAAGATATCATAGCTGTATTTTCATCGTCAGGATGCGCGCCTACATATAATGCTGAACCCAAAAAATTAAGTTTTCGAATGGCTTCGTAAAGCTCTGCAGAAGTAGTCCGTTCTTGCGCTTGTGCAATCCCGAAAATATAAGTCACGAAAAATAAAGAGAAAATAATATTCTTCAGCATATTAAAGTTATTGTTGTTAGCTTAAAGATACCAAAAGTCATTAAATATCATCATTTCGGAGATATAAATATAAAAGGAGTCGAGGAAGACTAAATGGTGGATCGTATCGCATATATCCTGCTTTTTTATCATAATTTGGTTACATTTGTTTAGAAGTATACATTCATAATAAAAACGACGTGTCGAAAACAAGGATAGATTATTTTGAGAATAAGCGGAATAAAAATTCTCAATACGGTAAATATGGAATGATTTTAATCACCATAATACTGGCTTGTTTATTTTTACCCAAACAGCCGCGGTTTCAATACGAATTTGCAAAAGGTCAAGTTTGGAACCATGAAAATCTGAGTTCTCCCTATCGGTTTGCCATTTTAAAAACTCAAGATGAACTCGAAAAAGATCGGGAAAATATATTGTCCACTGTACAACCGGTATATAATCTCAACGAATCGACGAGTAAAGAGCAAATCGATCAGTTTAACACTGATTTTTCAGAAAAATGGCAAAGTGCCCGAATGGACACGCTTGAAGATATTGATATCGAGACTTATAGAAAAACGGGAAATGATTTACTGGTATATATCTACAATCGGGGTATTATTTCGCTGAACAAAAGATATCAGGTACGAGGAAAAGATGAAGAAAATTTAAGTGAAACGGACAAGCAATATAATTATACATTAACTGTAGAGAATGTTGCCCAACAAAAAAATACGGTAGATGTTTTTACTATTGAAACAGCCAATGAATATATAAATAAACAACTAGATAAAAACTATCAAATTGAATATGACGAATGGTTGGCAGATATATTAAAGACATATGTTACGCCGAATCATATATATAATGAACAACTGACCGATAGAATAGAACAAACTGCTTTAAGCAATATTTCACAAACGAGGGGGGTGGTAGAAAAAGATGAACTGATAGTTGAAAATGGGAATGTAATCAATAGTGCGACTTATCAAAAACTATTGTCTTTACGAAAAGTCTTCGAAGATGAAGCAAAAGTGAGCGGAAACCAATCTTCTTTGCTCATCGGACAGTTCATCACTATTACCCTCATTATATCTGTTTTTTTCGTTTTTCTTTCTCTTCACAGAAAAGACATCTTTAATAATAATAGACTTATTTTTATTATACTGGCTGTGATTACTGCCATGCTGGGATTGCTTTCTTGGGTAACCAAAGCTAATATTCCCAATTATTATTACATTCCTTATTGTAGTGTTCCGATCATATTCAAAATACTGTTCGACACACGTGTCGCCTTGAATATTCATATTCTGATGGTATTAATTGCTGCCTTATTCGTGTCCAATAGTTTTGAATTTGTTTTCCTTCAGTTTATTGCGGGTATGGTGGCTATATATAGTATTCAGACTGTGGTGAAAAGAGAACAGTTCCTGATAGCCAGCTTGGTTATTTTAGCATCTTATATTGTTTCCTATTTAGGGTTTGTCCTTGCTCGAAACGGGTCATTAAGTGGGGTTTACTGGTCGGATATACTACCTTTTATCGTAAGTGTTGGGCTCACGCTTTTAGCTTATCCATTGATCTATGCGTTCGAAAAACTTTTCGGCTTGGTTTCAGATCTTACGCTTATGGAAATAACAAATAGTAATTCGAAGTTATTACGGGATTTATCTCTCAAAGCACCGGGCACCTTTCAACATAGCTTGCAAGTAGCAAATCTTTCTGAAGCTGCTGCTTATAAAATAGGTGGAAATCCTTTGTTAGTTAGAGCAGCGGCGATGTATCACGATATAGGGAAAATGACTAATCCTTTATATTTTATTGAAAATCAAAAAGCAGGACAAAATCCCCACGAAGAATTGACACCGGAACAAAGTGCACAAATCATTATATCTCATGTGTTTAAAGGGATAGAAATAGCAAGAAAAAACAATCTTCCTGCGGCTATAATCGAATTTATACGTACCCACCATGGAACGACACGGGTGGATTATTTTTATAATACTTTTATAAAAAATAATCCAGACAAAATTCCGGATGAATCTATTTTTACTTATCCAGGACCTCCTCCTCATTCTAAAGAAATGGCTATCTTGATGATGGCTGACTCTGTAGAAGCGGCCTCAAGAGCTCTTAAAGAACCTACAGAAGAATCAATAGATAATTTGGTGGATAAGATAATAGATAAAAAACTTACTTCAAGGCAGTTTATCAATGCTGATATAACCATGCGGGATATACAAGATGCTGCTGAGGTTTTTAAAATGATGTTAAAAAGTATTTATCATATCCGTATTGATTATGACTTACCCAAAAAGGCGTCTTAAAATCCCGGAATAATTTTTTTAATCATTTTAAAGAAGTTTTGTTTTGAACATTAAAATTTTTGAATTATGTTTGCACAGTCTTAAAACAGGAGAGGTGGCTGAGTGGCTGAAAGCGGCACCCTGCTAAGGTGTTATACGGGTTACCGTATCGCGGGTTCGAATCCCGCTCTCTCCGCTTACAAAGAAACACTTTATACCAAAACCCTATAAACAGTACTGTTTATAGGGTTTTGTCGTTTTAAGACCTACCCTAATTATACAAATATTGAGACAAGCGCACAACTTGTGGAAGCAAAGAAAATAGATATACTTTATAATACCTTTATTTTTAAGGAATAAAGTATGAGTGTGTATATAGTTTTTTATCTTTGAGATTAAAATTCTTATATAAAAATCTAACCCTAGATCTATAAAAAATGTATTTATTATGCGTTTTCCCAATATAATCCAAATTGTATTCCTGGTTTTATCATTAATTGTAGTTCATTGGCTTTTAAAAAAGTTGATCATATTACCCGATCAAGAAAATCTGAAGACGCTCTTAATGTCTTCTATTAAACTTAGCATTCTACTTTTTAGCATTTTGATACTTTCAAAAAAAGGAATTATAGACAAGCAAAATATAACAGTAAAGAAATCAAGCATGTTTCTGTATTTAATAAGTTCTATCATTGCTTTGTTAATCGTTTTTAACCCAATATTAGGCTCGATTACCTACTTTAAGACCGAAGATGTTTTGAAATACGCTGACTCTATTATTTCGAGACCAACAGATATTTTTGTGTTTTTAAATTTGGTTATTATAGTACCAATTTTTGAAGAATTATTTTTTCGTAGCATTATCTTTAATGGATTGAAAAACAACCATACTGTTGTGTTAGCGCTACTGATATCATCACTTCTTTTTGGTTTTTTTCATATTGACTATCTAGGGTCAACAGTTTTTGGACTATGGTTAGGATGGGTTTATCTTAAAACGAATAATATTTTATTAAGTATAATTGCCCATTCGGTCTGTAACTTAGTCACTTTTCTCTTTAGAATCATTGCACAAAACAGTCCAGAACAACACGTTTTTATTTATATAGGGGAAAATAGGGTAATCATATCCGTTGTTATGTTTTTAGCTTCTGGATTGCTCTTTTATCTATTTAATAAGAAGTTCGAATTTGCAAAACGTCCGGTAACTGAGCAAAGCTAACTTTGTGAATTCTTAAGTCAATTATTTAATTAAAGAAAACCAACAGCATTAAAATGAATAACCGATACCCTTAAAAAAGATTGTTTTTAACCAGGTTTTTCATTTCTTCTTTGCTGTTCTGTAAGATGCTCGCGAAAGATTTGCTGCATCTCAAACTCTTGTTCTATTAATTGCTCTTGGCGCGCTAATAACTCAAATTTACGGCGTTCATATTCTTTTTCGTGCTTTCGGCGATTCGAGCGTTTAATTAAGCGGCGCACAAAGTAAAAGCACCATCCATAAAATAAAATTTGACTGAGAATAAACAAAATTATCACTCCTTTACCGCTGCCTTGTGTAGCTGCTAAAGACATAATGCCTGAAGCTGACATAACAAAAAGGAAAATTAAAAATTGCCTCATGCTTTCTAACTTTTAAGAAACTATTGATTGGTTTATCTAAGATAATCAATGTTTCTATAAACTCACATTTTTATATTCATTATTAATTTTTCTTTTAAAATTACTTGAGAATTCTTATCACTTTATCTTATCAATATTGATAAAGGTATATAGAGAACCTTTAGCGGGTTTTACAAGAATTATAAATTTTAATTGTATTCGATTACTTCCTTAGTTTAACTCTTAATACCTTGTCTGTATTTGTGATATAAAGTGTCTTTTCGTCTTCTGATAAAGCACAGTTAGAAACACGGTCTTCTGTAATAATTCTTGCTAAGGGTTTGCCCTCCGAATTGATGACCCATACGCCTCCAGGTCCGGAAGTATATATATTGCCATGAGAATCTATTTTGAAACCATCCGGCCCGCCCGGTCCTTTATCTAAGAGCGGTTTGAAATCAAAAAATACGCCGCCTTCTTCAATGTCTCCTTGCGGGTTCAGACGATATTTATAAAGCACAGGAGAGTTGTGGTTAGAGTTTGTTATGTACAAAAATTGTTCATCAGGCGATAAAGCGATCCCATTAGGATGAGAAATTGTGTCTATTAAAAGTTCTAATTTTCCTGAATTATCAATTTTAAATACACCATTAAAAGACAATTCTTTATCTTCTTCTCTTGCCAGACCATAATCTGGGTCTGTGAAGTAATATTGCCCACGACTATCTACGATTAGATCATTAGGGCTATTTAGTCTTTTTCCTTGGTATTCTTTGGCCAGCACATTGAACTTTACTTCCGGACTTTCTATAGCCGCCTCCATTATGGAGACAGCATGATCTCCATGTTGACAGATGACTAATTTTCCTTCATGGTTAAGAATAAGCCCGTTCGAACCCGGTTCTCTACCTTTTGGTCCATCCGATGTCAGCCCAGCAGGTTTAAGATACTCTGTAAGTCCATCTTTTTCTGTCCATTTATAAATTATGTTTTCCGGAATATCTGAAAATAAGAGCATCTCTTTTTCGTCAATCCATAAGGGGCCTTCGGACCATATTAAGCCGTCGGCGAGTAAAGTGCTTTCTACATCTTCATCAATAAGATCTTTTGCTTCTTCATTCAAAAACTCCACTTCCACAAAAGACGAGAGTTGTGGATCGGTTTCATTACCTTCAGTAGCAGATTTTGATGTATTGTTTTGACAACTATATAGATATATTAAGCATAAAAAGGCGGTAAAAAAGGCGGACTTTTTTATCATAGTCTATAGTCTTTGGATGAATACTTTCGATTATTTAATACTATTATACAAAAAAAGTGTGAAACGAAAGAATTAAAGATATGCATTGTTCTTTAATCTTCTGATTAGAGCAAAACAGAAGCTACAGATGAAATCAATTGCTGTCTGTTCTGCCAAAGCACTCCATTACTGAGTGTCCTTTGTTAGTGGTTCGGAGGTGTCATTTATTTCAAATTTTAGAAGTTCCATGTATGGGTCGCCGGTCAGTCCAAGTGCTAATCCAAATGCTGGCTCTGTCTTATGTCCTTGTCGCTTGAGACCAACAACCTGTTGCCTTAGCTTTTCTCCATATTCTTTTAGCAAGTTATGTTCGACTATCATATGTCTGTACGCGAATTGCTGTTTTGTAGGGATCTTTTGCCCGAAAATTTCAATTTCAAAATCACCCAAAATAAAACTAGCTATTACCGTCGGAGAGTCTGGATTTTGTTGCTCTTTGATTGTAAAATTCTTTTCGTCTCTAAAATTGTCTGTGATTGTTTTAATAAACTCTCGTGTATTGTAAAAACAACATATGATGTCAAGATCGCTGTTTTCGATGTTAACGTTAATTGGTACAGTTCCCACAAGGATGGGGGTATAAAGCTTGAGTTTTAGCAAAACTTGGTTGTCTGACAAACAGGAGTATGCTTGTTGTTGTCGGCTGTTACCCCTTCGCAAATATTCTATATTGTCAAAAACTGTAATCACATTTTTAGTGGTGTAGAAGCTTTTTACTGCTAATAGTCCTAGCTTGTTGAACGCCATTCTATATGTCAAAATTTTAACTAACTGTTTGTAGAGAGGGGTTGTTTACTCCTTATTGCTATTTTTTATTTAATTTTTCTACGGTTTGTTTAACTGCAAGTTCATTTGAAATAGGCGTGTAATTAAAGTATTCGTTGAATTTTGAACTGTCAAAATAATAATCCCGATCATATTGATAATTCATTTCTGCTAATTCTGACATTATAGGTATAAATATTCCCAACCCTTTAATCAATCCATTTGGAAGTACATTATATCGTGGTTCGCAATGCATTTGTTTAGCAAAAAGTTCTATCCAATCTTTCCCTGTAATTTTTTGAGGATCAGTAGGTAAGTTCCAGATTTGATTGTATGCTTCTTCGGTATTCCCAAGTATTGCTGTTCCCCTGGCAAGTTCAGGAACATACCCAAAACTATGAACCTTCTCCGCATTGCAAAACCATTGTGCTTTTTTACCTTTAATAAACCTGTCATAAATCAAATTCATTATAATACTGTTTGCACGGGAAGCACCGCCAAAGAAGTCTGGTGCTCTTGCTATAATTGCTTGTAATTTGTTTTCTTGTATGTTTTTTAAAATCAATTTATCAACTTCTGCTCTTATTTCTCCTTTTTTACTTGTAGGACTAATGGGCGATTTTTCGGTAATATGGTTGACATTGTTTCCTCCAATCGCATACATATTATCAAAAAAAACAAGCTTGGTATTATGTTCCAAGCAAGCATTTATCACAGATTGTACAAATGGAATCCAATATTGTTTCCATATTTTTGTCTTGTATGGGAAACCTATAGTTATGTAAACTATGGATGATCCTTCAACTGCTTTAAATACATTATTTCGTTGGGTTAAATCAGCTGGAAATAGAATGTCCGTAGGATTTATTTTTTTAGGATTCCGGCTTACCAATCTGATATTGGTTGAATATTTTGTCAACTCCTTTGCAAGTGCAATTCCGAGAGCTCCGTTCGCTCCTAATATTGTCTGAGTCATATAATTTCTATTCTAATTATTCTGTGTGAAAAGGATTTTATAACCGCCTCCTTCTATAAGCTATTTGTTTACTTTAATTTTAAATCTGTCCGTGCATATTTATTACCCCCTCATTTCATATTTAGTAACTTACTAATTTTATAGCGTCTATAGATGATAGAGTTAAATTACCGGACAAAAGGGTTTATGGCTCCTTATTATAATTCATAGAGTAAATATACTGAAAACCAGTTTGTTATAATAATTTTAACACGATAACTTATAAACAATGAATCGATTAGAAGAAGAGGGGGAAGCGCTGATATTCAATTGAAGGGAAGAAGTTGAATTTTGATTTTCGTGGATATCCATCCAAAATTTACTGTAATTCGGCTATTGTCTTTAACATATTTCAAAAATGGTAGTTTTCAGTATTTCTAAATTTTTTGTGTATATATTATGAAAGTTTAGAGAAAATTAAAAACCCTTTCAGTAACTTCTTCTGGCGTTATTATTTCTTCATCTTTTCCATATCTTTCAAGTTTTATTACCATTATCCATTCCTCAAAACTGTTATCCTTTTAATTCCTTAGTGAAAGAGAGAACAGATGAAAAATATAATTTATAAAATTGAGACTACTTTTTTATGACACAACAATGATTACATAAAAATATATTCACATTTAAAAGGAAGTGATTATTTCAATAAAAACCTTATTTTTGCAACTTCATATTTGGTAATATTTGAAATAATAAAATATTTTATTTTTCAGCGTTTCTTTTCATTAAAACAAAAAATCATGAGAAAAATAATCCCTTTTGCGTTGAGTATATTCCTTTTCGTCTCCTGTAGTAATTCTACGGAAAAAGCAACTGAAACTCAGCAGACTGATCATGAGCGGGTCACATCTATGCAAATGCAAACTGATCCGTCTTCCCAGCAGGTCGCTCTCGGTGATATTGTTCCCAATGAACTTGTATGTATGGTCAATAATGATTACATGGGGCGGGAGCAGTTAGAAGTGAAAGTTAATGGAAAGATTTATTATGGATGTTGCGATATGTGCCAAGATCGTCTACCTGTGGATGAAAGTGTACGTGTGGCCATAGATCCAATTTCTCAAAAACAAGTCGATAAGGCGGATGCGGTTATTGCTGTTACTGGAGAAAGAGGAGAGGTTTCTTATTTTGAAAATAAAGAAAACCATCAAAAATATACAGAAACAGTTTTAAATTAAACTGCATTCCGTATGCATTTACGCATCGGGCATTGCCCGGTGCTATAGTTCTTCCTTTATTCTTCGGCCATCCAATCTTGAACTTTTTCGAAGGTCAAGTTTTGGAAATCCTTTATATACCACTGACAGGAAGGAAGTTGTTCTTTTGTATGAGTAGTCAATACAGCGCAGACTTCCATGCCTGCAGCCTGGGCTGCTTTAATGCCAGATGAGGAATCCTCAAATACTAAACAGTTTTTAGGGGCTATTTGTAGCTTCTTTGCTGTTTGAAGATAGATTTCGGGATCGGGCTTGTGTTTTACTATAAGCTCGCTGTACATGATGGATTCCATTTTATTATATAAATCCAAACTTTCTGCTATTAATCGAAGATTCGCTTCAGGCGCAGAAGTAGCGATGCCGGTTTTTATATTTTCAGCTTTTAATGCGTTTAATAATTCCACAAAACCCGGAAGAGCCTGTATATGTTCCTTATAAATTTCTCGAAACAAACCTTCTTTTTCTTCTTCTAAAGTCTTTATTTCTGAATCATCTAGTTTCTTTTGGAAGAAATGCTGGAATATATAAGAGTTATGTTTTCCATACATATGCTCTTGAAATTCTTCTTCTGTAGCTGCGATATTATAATTATTGAAAAAAACTCTAAATGCGTCTGCATGGTAGGGATTAGTATGACTGATTACCCCATCCATATCAAATATTACTGCAAAGTTGTTCATGGTGGCAAGATAAGGTTCTTTCGTTCTATTCTAAAATAAATTAAGGTAAACGGATTGGATAAAGTACAAATGAAATGTGTATTATTGTTAACAGATCTGAAGCAAAAGCCGATAGCATGAATATTAAAAAATACTTATCTGATCATTTTTACTTTTCGGAGAAATTAATGGGAAAACTCTTATCCGACTGTCATTCCCATTCTTGTGGAAAAAAAGAATGGATACTGGAACCGGGACAGATATCCAAGGATGTATTTTTTATAGAATCGGGCATGGTAAAAATAGTTTATTATAAAGAAAATAAATGGGTAACGCATTTTTTCTTTTTAGAAAATAGTTTTGTAACCAGCTCAGAGAGTTTATTTCTCGCAAAAAAATCTACGTATGGTATTGAAACCATAGAAGACAGTCAGTTGGTGGGTATTCCTTTTCAATTAATTGAAGATATTGCACAGTCGAGTATTGAAATGAATAAAATTATCCAACAGATTCTGACGCATAATCTGATTGCGTTTTCACGCCGTTTGACGAGTTTGCAATTTGAATCAGCCGCCGATCGTTATCAGTACTTATTAGATACCAATCCGGAAATAATCAAACGGGCACCCTTGGGAGACATAGCCAGTTATCTTGGTATTAGTCAGCAAACCTTAAGTGTTATCCGTAGTCAAGTAAAATGATTTTTTAAGATATCTTAAAACTTTTTTAAATTAAAAAAGCAATTTTTGCAGAGTTAAAGAATAAAAAACAAATATGAGAGTATTTATTGCCGGTTTTTTTATGTGTTTCAGTATCTGTCTGCAGAGTGTATCTGTCTTTGCGCAACTGCCTATAGAGGAAGAGCTCATGAAACCTATTCGGAGTGCCTTGGAAGAGAATAGAGAGCTTTCTATGAAACTTCTTTCAGCAGAGAAAACAGAATATGAAAAAGAAAGTGTAAAAGCGAAACGTTTGCCACAGATTTCAGCGAGCGGTGCTTATGGTTATTTACATTCTTCTGTAGATGTAGATTTACCCACTGTAACACTGCCTATTACGGGGAATCAACTGTTCTCAGGCACAGGAAGTTCCAATTTGAGCAGCCAGGTAGGTTATGCCGGGCTTACAGCTAAACAGGTGTTGTTTTCAGGATTACAAATTCCGAATGGCTTGAAAGCTTTAGAAGAAAAATATAAAGCAGAGTCTTTTATGGCAGAAGCGGATAAAGGGGATGTGATCAAAGATGTGATTTTGACCTTTGATCAGTTGATGTTACTCAATGAGGTAGAACAATTGATCCATGATTCAGAAAAACGCTTGCAAAAAGAACAACAAAAAGTAATTCGTGGACTGGAGAATGGTTTAGCTATACCTTATGATAGAGATAAACTGACTTTGGCTATTTTGGAATTGAATGAAAAACAAGTAGAATTAGATGGGAACCGAGAATTACTATACTCTAAGTTAAAGCAGATCACCCACCTGAGTGAAGAAGAACTTAAAGAGTTGGTTTACGAACTTCAGGTAATGGAAATACAAGAAATCCCTTACTCTGTTGACAGCCGGTTAGAACTGAAAGCTTTAGAGCATTCATCCAAAGCTTTTGAATATAATCTGAAAAAAGAAGAAGGAGGTAAGCTCCCCTTAGCTTTTGCTTTTGGATCTGTAAATTATCTGAATTTTTTTGATACCCGGATCCATTTCAAGGATTTACCTGTTTTAGGTGATAAAACAGTTAAAAACAATCACCTCAGGTTAGCACCTAATTTTTTTGTAGGTGTTGGTGTTAAATGGGATATTTTTGATGGTGGGAATAGACGGAGTAAAGTAAATAGTGCAAAGCTTGATTTGAAAATTAATGAGCAAAAAACTATTGAAACGAATGAAAAACTGAACCTTCTCTTAGAAAAAAACCGTATTGATTATTTTTCTTCTTTGAAAAAGATAAAAGTAGCCGAGCAGCAAGTAAAAGTAGCGAAAAATACGGTTCACCTCTCTAATAAGCGATTTGAAGAGGGTTTATCAGATATAACCGATTTCCTTGCTGCAGAAAATGATTTATATAAAGTTAAATTAAACTATTACAGCCAGGTGCTTGCGCAGAGGTCAGCAGCTATAGATCTGTATCACACTTCCGGATTATTGTTGAACGAAATAACTGAATAATGATGAAGAATATTAAATTATTAGTGATTTTGCTTTTGTTTTTGTCGGCTTGTACGGAAAATAAAACTACGAATGCTGATTTTTATGGTCGGATTGAAAGAGAGGAAATCTCTGTTGTTACCAAAGTACCGGGTAAAATCGAGGAATTTTTGGTTGCTGAAGGCGAAAAAGTACATAAAGGAGATACTATTGCCATTCTCGATATTCCAGAAGTTGATGCAAAAAGAGCACAAGCACAAGGGGCTATTGATGCTGCTGATGCTCAATATCAGATGTCTCGAAAGGGGGCTACAGATGGCCAGTTAAAACAATTGGAAGCAAAAGTATCCGGCTTGAAAGAACAGTTTGACTTTGCCCGGAAATCTTTGGATCGCTTGTCAAATTTATTAAAAGATAGTCTTGTTTCACAGCAACAGTACGATGAGGTATATGCAAAATATCAAGGAGCAAAAAATCAGTACCTGGCTGCACAGGTAGAAATAGAAGAGGTAAAAAATGGAGCACGTATTGAACAACAGATGATGGCTTTAGGACAAAGAGGACGGGCTCTGGGCGCGATGGATGAAGTGGCGGCAGCAGAAAAAGAAAAATACCTGGTCGCTCCACAAGACATGACTATAGAGACAGTGAATCTTAAGGTAGGGGAGCTGGCCTTGCCAGGATATCCCATTGTAAGTGGTTACCTGCCGTCTACTACTTATTTTCGATTTACAGTGTCAGAAGATCGGATGGATTCTTTCAGCAAAGACAAAGAAGTACAAATCCGTATTCCCTATAAAAGTAATAAAACTATAAGGGGAAAAATAGTCTTGATCAAAGCGTTGAGTTCATATGCAAATATTGCGACAGCTTATCCGGATTTCGATCAGCAAAAAACTCTGTTCGAAATTAAAATTTTACCCTTAGAAAGAGAAGAGATGGGTGAACTGATCACACAAGCGACTGTCGTTGTAGAACCATAAAAGAGAAAATTGTGAAAAGATTTTTGAGTCTTATAGGAAGAGAGTTTAGATTATTTTTCAATAATAATGTGCTTCGGCTATTATTTATCGGTGCGCCTATTTTGTATGGGATCTTGATCGGAAGTGTATACCAGAAAGGAAAAATTACTGATTTGCCGATTATTGTCGTGGACGAAGATCGCAGTCCCATGAGCAGTAAGTTGATAGAAATGCTCGAAGAAAATGAAACTATATACATAGCGGAAATTCTCCCTTCACTGGTCAATAGTAAGAATATTGCTACTGAATACGAGGCAACTACAGTAGTCCGGATACCGAAGAATTTCGCTGCAGATATTCAACAAGCCAGATTGCCTGAGTTGGCTGTATTTGTGGATGCGTCCAATACTTTGACTTCCAATACCGCTATGATGGCTGTAAACGTAGTAGCAGCCACGATGAAAGCAGGTGTACAAATAGAATCTCAAATGAAAAAAGGCGTGCCTAAATATGTGGCAGAACAGCAGTATGAACCTTTTAAAACTACATTCATCAAACAAAATATAAAGAGTGGAAACTACTTATACTTCATGATGCCAGGGGTGTTATTAACCGTATTTCAACAGGTTTTGCTTCTGGGCTTGGCGTTAAGTTTTGCTTCTGAATTTGAAAACGGAACTTTTTCTGAACTCGTATCCCGGGTCTCCAATCCTATCTCCCTTATTTTGGTCAAAATCATTCCTTATATGTTGATGTCCGTAGGGATCATTTTAATGTATTGGGGTTTTTCAGCTTATTACAAAATGCCATTAGAAGGAGACATCCCGGCTTTTGCGTGGAGCACCCTTTTGTTTATACTGGCAGTCTGTGGAATCGGTGTCTTAGTGAGCGTGGTATTGCCCAATCAATTAAAAGCTACAGAAGTATTGATGGTAGTCGCTACGCCAAGTTTTATATTAAGTGGTTTTACATGGCCATTGAGCCAAATGCCGACTTGGGTTCAGTGGGTGGCTGATGTGATTCCCTTAACACATTATTTGAAAATATTCAGGTATTTGTATATAGAGCGTGTAGATACCTATCATATAGCTGAACCGGTGACTGCTTTGTCTGTCATTGCGGCCATCACGCTTTCTCTGACGGTGATTATACTCTATTACAAGATTAGGAAAATGAAGAAAAAAACTGGAAAACCGAAAAAAGAAAAGCTTAAAGCTTAAGTCTTTAGGCTTCGGAAGGTTTTGTAAACAGCTTTTCCACTTGTGTGGAGACTTCGTTAACAGTAGCTCCGTCTTCTAACATTTGAAAAGCTAAATACACAGCGTATATACTTTCTTTGAGTTGGACTTGAATATCTTGTAAAATAGTTTTAAGGGTTTCTTGGCAGATCGGACAGCTATGAAACTTTAATTCATTATAAATATTCTGCTGAATGTCATGTATGGATTCTCCGGAAGCAAAAGAGGCTAAGATGTAAAATAGAATTTGATCGGATTTCTCATTTTTTTTCTCAAAAGAGGAGGAATCCATGATATTTAACAGTTTTTCCTGTTCCCAATTTGCTTTGGCATGTTCAGTGATATCATACCATAACCTAAGTTCTTCTGTGTTTTGCATGGCTACTTTCTATCTGTGTCCGGATATAAAATTACAGAATAAATATCTTTTATACGAAATGAAAAAGTGAATTAAGCTCAGCTAGAAGTAAAAAAGCGGTTATTGATAATTTAAATGTCCCTTTTTCTTGGCTTAAGCTTCAATAATCACATTATTCTTACAAAAGGATTGTAATATTCAAAGCATATAGAGGTTTATTTAACCGCAAGCAGGACAATGTGGATAGGAAACATAATAAAAAGCTTCTTGAAATATTCTTTAATACGATGAAGCAATGGCAACGACGTCAAAACAGGGATTGTCTTCCTCGCAATGACGCGTTTATGGCTGTTTGTCAGCCATTTGAGACACTCTCGTTTAGTTATTACTGGCTCTAAATGAATGAAAATTAAGCGTTTTGTAGATTAGCCAGGTTTTCTTCCAATATTTCTATTCGTGTTACAGTATCTGCTTTCTTTTTGCGTTCATTCTCTACAATTTCCGGTTTTGCATTTTGAACAAACTTTTCGTTGGATAATTTTCTTTCCACCGAGACC
The DNA here is from genome assembly GCA_021794195.1 of Bacteroidota bacterium. GTDB lineage: Bacteria > Bacteroidota > Bacteroidia > Sphingobacteriales > Sphingobacteriaceae > Sphingobacterium. The sequence goes on along the minus strand of JAJYRG010000003.1, from coordinate 10,637 downwards.
AAAAAGCCTTTTAGGTACTCTAAATCTTTAGTTATCTTTTCTATTTCTGCTTCCACATCAATATTCCCTTCCAGGTTTATAAAGCATTCTTCTTTATTTGCCAGAAAGCTGACTGCTCCCGAGAGATTGGTGTCCACATAGCTCAGCTCCCCGATATTTGCCATTTTTTTTATAATTTCTTCATAGGGAGTAAAATCTATTTCCGTACGTTTTATAGCGAGGGGAAGAGCAGTTCTTGGTGATATCTGCTTTTGATTCCGAATGTTCCGTATCTCGGAGACGATGGCTGTAATCACTTTGAAATCTTGTAAGATAGTTGCTTCATGTTTCTCCGGCTTCGGGAACTCAGCGACGATGATACAGTCCATTTCATCTCGTTTTCCGAAGAATGAATCATGCCATAATTCTTCTGTAATGAAAGGCATGAAAGGATGCACTAATTTCAGTATGCGTTGGAAAAAATCTTTTACTAAAGACAAAGTTTCAGCCTGTATAGGACTTTGATACTCCGGTTTGACCATTTCCAGATACCAGGAACAAAAATCATCCCATACCAGTTTATAAGTACTCATCAAAGCTTCAGATATCTTGTATTGCCCGAATAAGCTTTCAATTTCGTTTAGTGCTTCATTGAAACGGTTTTCAAACCATTTTGAAGCTGTTTTCTGTGCTTGGGAAGCCGGTTTATCTATTATTTCCCATCCTTTTACCAAGCGGAAAGCATTCCATATCTTATTGGCGAAGTTTCGTCCCTGTGTGCAATACGCAACGTCAAACATCAAGTCATTTCCGGCAGGAGAGGAGAGCAACATACCTACACGCACGCCGTCCGTGCCGTATTTATCCATTAGTTCTATCGGATCCGGAGAATTGCCTAAAGATTTAGACATTTTACGGCCTTCTTTGTCCCGGACTATTCCTGTGAGATATACATTTTCAAAAGGAGGTTTTCCAGTATATTCATGTCCGAAGATAATCATTCTCGCTACCCAGAAAAACAGAATCTCCGGTGCAGTAACTAAGTCGTTTGTCGGATAATAGTATTGAAAGTCTGCATTATCATGATGACGCACACCGTCAAATACAGACATGGGCCATAAGGCTGATGAAAACCAAGTATCGAGTACGTCCTCATCCTGTCGAATATTGTCACAAGGTTTGTTTTCAGCTTTAAAAGCTTTTACAGCTTCTTTTTCGTCTTTGGCTACAACCCAGTCATTTTCTTCATTGTACCAGGCTGGAATACGATGCCCCCACCATAATTGCCGGGATATACACCAATCCCTTACATTTTCCATCCAATGTTTATAACTGGCAATGAATTTATTGGGAATGAGTTTAACTTCTCCTTTTCTTATATATTCCAATGCCGGCTTAGAGAGATCTTCCATTTTTAAAAACCACTGCAGGGAAAGTTTAGGTTCGATAGGGACATCTGTACGTTCTGAAAATCCGACTTGCGAAGTATAATCTTCTACTTTTAATAATTGATCTGCCTCTTCTAAGAGTTTGGCCACTTTTTTACGAGCGGTAAAACGGTCTTCGCCAATGAGAATTTCGGCTTTTTCGTTCAAAGTACCATCATCATTTAATATATCTATGGAAGGTAGCTTGTGTTTAACGCCTAATTCATAATCATTAATATCATGAGCCGGTGTTATTTTCAGGCAACCCGTCCCAAACTCTTTGTCCACATACTCATCTTCTATAATGGGGATTTCACGATTAATTAAGGGAACTAAAAGAGTTTTCCCTCTCAAGGAGGCATATCTTTCATCTTCCGGGTGGATACAAACTGCTGTGTCCGCCATTATAGTTTCAGGACGGGTGGTAGCGATGACTACATGCTCACCCGTATCTTTTACCCTGTATTTGATATAATACAGTTTTTGTTGGACTTCTTTGCGGATAACTTCTTCGTCAGACAAAGCTGTTTTACCTAGAGGATCCCAGTTTACCATACGGATCCCGCGGTAGATGAGCCCTTTTTTATAAAAATGTATGAAAGTATCAATAACTGCTTCCGATAGATCGGTATCCATTGTGAACTTTGTGCGTTCCCAATCACAGGACGCCCCCAGCTTTTCTAATTGTTTGAGGATAATTCCTCCATATTTCTCTTTCCAGTCCCAAGCATGTTCTAAGAACTCTTTTCGGGTAATATCCTTTTTACTCAATCCTCTGCTTTTTAGAAGATTGACAACTTTCGTCTCCGTAGCAATAGACGCATGGTCTGTTCCCGGAACCCAGCAGACATTTTTGTTCATCATGCGTGCTCTCCTTATCAATACATCCTGCAAAGTATTATTAAGCATATGCCCCATATGCAATACACCCGTCACATTTGGAGGAGGCATCACAATCGTGTAAGGCTCTCTTTCGTCCGGAATGGAACGGAAAAATCCTTTATCTTTCCAGAAAGAATACCATTTGCTCTCTACTTCTTGTGGCGAATATGTTGTTGAAATGCTCATCTGTACTTACTAATTTCATTTAAGGCTGTGAACCTGCAAAAATACATAAATTATCCGATGCAAAAAAAGTGAATCACTACCTTAAATGTAGGATCCGTTTTATAGCAGAAAAAGCTTGTGGATGAACTCAGCATCCTATTAAAGTGTTGGATAAGACGATTTGTTTAAGTTATTTAATATTAGGGTTGTATGTATAGTTTACCCCAATAAAGGAACTGGGACCGGAAGTGAAAATTAAGGAAAACTTAAAGTATGGCTTCATCTTCTACAGAAGATTGGTCAGCCAGCCTCGTGGTGTTGTGTTCGGGTTTTATGATGTCACTGTTTGCTAAATAATCTGCATCATCCGCATGAATGTATAAGATGGTGCCGTCTTTGATAGTGTTAATCAAAGGTCGATTAATATGCTGAGGTAAGGCCGGACAGCCAAAGCTTCTTCCCAATCTGCCTGTACTGGTGATAAAGCTTTCATTGGCATAGGCGGCACCATGGATGACTATGGCTCTTTGTTTCGCCAAATCGTTGATACCTGGCTCCAATCCATTTAATACTAGAGAATACCCATTTCCACCCTGATAAGTGTTTTCAGTCACATAAAAACCTAAGGAACTTTGAAAAGAACCGTTGATATTTGAAAAGGTTTTTGCATACTTATCTCCACTGTTGCGACCGTGAGCCACAAGGCTATGAAATAACAGTTTCTTGTTTTCGAGATCGATAGTATAGAGACGCTTTTCTGTAGAAGGAACTGTGAAGTCCACTATAGTAAGAATATTCTTATTCTTTGCAGATAGATTTTGTAAGCCCTTGTAGGCACGTTCGAAAATAGAAAAATCTAACTTATCTTCTAAATCCAGCTTTTTATATAATATTTCCGTGGGTGAAGCAAAAGATTCTTTGGGTATAATTAAGCTATTGTTTACATCCTTTTCCACTGAGCGTATGGGGTGGAAAGAAATAAAAAGGAGAAAAATAAAAGCACAAAGCCCTCTAATTGATATTGTTTGTCTTCTCATTACTTGGACAAAGATAATAAACGCTGGGTTTTTTTACGTTAAACTTTGTTAAAGATTTGTTAGTCAATGACCACCACTAAACTTTTTAAAGGCTCTAACCAATCATAAATAAACTGCGCATGGGAAGATGCATTCCGTACACACATATGTGATCGGGGAGTGGTACCTAAGCTCGGGCTCCATTCGATAATTGATTTTTGTGGATAATTCACCGGAACACCATGTAAATACCCTCCATTCGTAAATCGACTTGCATAGGGAGCAAAGCCTCCAATTTCTTTTGTGCCGTCTTTCCAATAATACATTTTTGGTTTTTGCTCCTGCACCACAAACAAACCTAAAGGGGTTTCTTTGGCATATGGAGGAGCGTGGTGGCCTGAAGTAGCTGGGTTCATGCTTCTTACTGCCCATTCTTCATCTTTTACTTTTTCTAAAGTAGCAATGTTTTGGTTTGTGACATCCACAAACACCACGTGATGATAGTCAATACTGTCACGCGCACCTATTTTTTTAATATATCGTTTCGGCACTTGCCAATCTCCATCAAAAGAAATTCCTTTGATTTTTAACATGTCTAAGGTATCCGAACTCCTTAATTCAGCTAAGGAACCATCTCTCCCGTATAAGATAGGTACAGAATCATCATCTAATTTATACAAAGGAACAGATTGATACCGCTCTACCCCCAAACTGTCTGAAACAAGACTGTATTCGTCTCGATGGAAGTTTTTGACAAGAGGAGCCTCTTGATTCATATTCCGATAATTTTGCAACACTACATAAAACTTGTTGCTCTTTTGAAAATTTTCTATATACGCAAGTTTTTCCTTGATTTTATCCCATTGAAATTGGCGTGTTGTATCTTCATAATCGTACTCATCTTCTAATGTGTATTGATCGTAAGATAAATCTTTTTCTATTTTAATATCCTTAGCTTCCCTGGGGCGGTTTTTTTCATACTCTTCTGCTTCTTTAACTTTTGCCAAGGAATCAGCTTTTAATGAATCGGCCAATTGCTGAGCCTGTTCTTCTTCGTTTGATTGGTTAAAGTTACATGCGCTCATGAAAAAAAATATGCTTAAAACACATACATAAAGAATATATAGTCGATTTCGCATGGATTGGATATAAAACTGTGATAATTATATAATTAAATTTCAGCAAATATATTAAAATACTTTTGCAATTGATTTTTTAAGTATAAATACTCTGTTAACCAGCCTGAAAAGTAGAGGTTTTTGAAGGGAATAGCAGCCGGGTAGCCCTTTCTGGTGGGGAGGTATTTGTCAATAGCTAATAAAAATCCCCGACATGCTGGGTATCCATGTCAGGGAATTATACTTTTCAAAGAAGCTGTACCGAAGAATTAGAACCTCTTCATAAATTACTTGTGCAGCAGGTTGTCAATGTGTTTATGGATTTCGGGATCGTCGTAATCTGCCGCACCTAAATGTTTGATGTTAATCTCACCTCTACCATCGATAATAATTGTTGTAGGAATGGCATTGCTGGCCATCTCCATGGGTAAATCACCTTTTATGGAGTACAGAGGAAGGGTGTATTTGTTTTTGACTAAAAAATCTTCTGCTTTTTTATAATCGTCATCTACTTCCACGAATAGAAACTCAATGTTTTCTTCATCTTTATATTTATCATATAAGCGGTTTAGAGCTGGCATTTCCTCAATACAAGGAGGACACCATGTCGCCCACATATTGATAAAAACCACCTTTCCCCTCAGCTCGCTTAATTCTACGACATTCTTGTCTCCATCTACAAATGAAGCGTTGATAGGTTTAAATGGCTGTTCTTCTTTTATATCTGTACTTTCTTCTGTAGAAACATCTGTGTTTTTAGATAATTCGGAGGTTTCTTCCTGTTCAGAAGATTCTTTGTTTTCTGCATTTCCACAGGTTATATTAACAGTAAGAGTCAAAAGTGCGAAACTACAGAATAACCACGATTTTTTTAATATATTCATTTTTTGTTTTTTACTTATTGTATTTAATGAAAGGGAAGATCTTGGTTCCTTATTTTTTATTATTTACCCTGACAAACATAATTAATAATCATTAAATATGTGTTTTTTGTTTGCCATGAATTATTTGCTAAAATATTTTGTTGAGCAATGCTGGCATTCACAACTATTCAATTGGATTTTAAAAATAACATACAAATATTACATACAGCATTTTTAGCTTTTAAATATCTTACTGCTGTGTTTGCTATTAAATAGAGGAGTCAGCTGTCAGTTTGTTTATAAAAGCAAAGACCGATGTATAAGATATAAAGCTTGAATGTTTTTTGAAAGCGTCTTTTCTAAGCTTTTTTCTGAAGGGTTATACTGCTGAAAAAGAGCTTTGTAAGTAGTGCTTAATAAAGTTAATCCTGCAGACAAGTTAACTTGAGGATTTTTGGATTCTTTAGCAAGAACAGATTCACTGATGTAGTCCCCGCAATTAGCAGACTGACGGTAATTCGCAGTGAGCTGTTTTGTTGTTTTGTTTTGTTGGCCTTGTTTGGTACAGGGTTTACCTATAACACTTGCTTTGACTGGGCAAGAGCTTAGAAATACAATAGCTAAAGCAGCTATGCTGGACAGTGCCATTTTCCAAATGTCTTTATATGTGTTTGAATTCCACATGGGATAACAAATCTACTTTTAATTTCACATACTTGCAAATTGTTGGGGGCGGTGGCAAAAGAGGAGGGAAGGGATTCGCTGAAAATAAAAGAGACTGTATTCTGTCAGTTTTTGTAGTTTTTGCTTTCATCCAATGGTTGGGGAGAAGGAAGAAGTCGCTACAATGACAAGCCGATACAGTCTCTTTTTTATATGTTACTACTTACATGTTCTTCTGAAGAAGAGCCTGTTTATAGATAGCTTTTTTACGTTGAGCTCTGCGTGTAACGGAGGGCTTTTCAAAAGCTTGACGTGAGCGCAATTCTCTAAGAACTCCTGTTCTTTCGAATTTCTTTTTAAAGCGTTTCAACGCTCTGTCCAACGATTCATTTTCTTTTACATTTACAATAATCATAAGTAAAAATACCCCCTTTCAACGTTCAATTTTGATTTTCAAGACGCAAAGATATGCATACTCTCTTTATAAACAAAGAAATTTAATGCATTAATTTGAAAACAAAGAGTTTATTAGTGTTTTTCCGATCTGTTTCTTTGACGCATATTTTCTTTTTTTGTATCCTTGGAGCCCCTCTGCATGTGCCTACCTCTTCGGTTGGACATTCTGCTTTCTTTAATGATTTCTTTTTGTTCGTCTGTCAATATTTTCTCCAAGGTTTGGCGATCGTTTTCCGCCTGTTTTCTCCAATCTTCTCGATTTCTTTTATTCTCTTTTCTATTTTCCTTGAATCTTTCAGCTTTTTCGAGCTCTAATGCATATACTTTTTCTTTTTGCGCTTCTGTGAACTTTAAAGTTTTGTCTAATCTTTCCGTGCGGGATTTTGCAATTTCTTCCGCGGAACGATCGTCTTGCATACCTCTCATTCTTTGGTTTCTTTCTTGCGCTTGTGTAGAGAACACCACTACAAGTGCTAATACAGATGTGAAAATTATTTTTTTCATAGCTTTTTCTTTAATTGTTTGTGAATCTATTTCTGTTAGATTAGAATGGTTTCACCGCGAAAGGTTTAATTTACTATAAGACTTAAAGATAGAGGTGTAGTTTTTGAAGTAAACATTTAGCTAAAAATAAACCGTGCGTAAACCGTGCAAACCTTTAGCCGTTTATAAAAACTACCTTGTGAGGAAAGTGCGTCTATCCCATTTAAACGCACTTTTTAAAGAGTAGGCCCACCCCTCTGGATGGGCCTGTACCCCTATAGTACCCAGGGCCGGGGTCGAACCGGCACGGATTGCTCCATTGGTGTTTGAGACCAACGCGTCTACCAATTCCGCCACCTGGGCTTCCCGCTTCTTATTTCGAGTGAAGCAAAAGTAGAGATTCTATTTTTATTTCCCAAAAATATCATAGAATTATTTTTTGAAAAAATTGAGTTGTTTTTCATAGTAAAGCGGATGGCTGTAGCACAGTAACCTCCGCTTTACTTATGGTAAGAACTATGCTTCTTCTGCTTCTTTTTTGTTGATAAAAACGAATTGTCCATCGAAAGTATCCAGCTGAATAGCTGAATCTTTAGTGATCTTTCCTGAAAGTATTTCTTTGGAAAGCTCATTTAATACACGTTTTTGCATCACTCTTTTGAGAGGTCTGGCTCCAAAAGTGGGATCATATCCTAATTGTGCTAACCAGTCCAAAGCCTCTTCAGATGCTGTTATTTCTATACCTTGCTCTTGCAATTGCTTTTGAATATGGGCAAACTGCATATGTACTATGGTGTTTATCTCGTCCCGGCTGAGTGGAGTAAACATTATTACTTCATCTATTCGGTTCAAAAATTCCGGACGGACCGATCTTTTCAAGAGCTCAAATACCTCATTTTGCGTTTTAGCGAGAACCTCATCTTTATTGTCTTCATTTATATGGGTGAAATTTTCTTGGATAATGTGTGATCCCGTATTTGAAGTCATGATGATGATTGTGTTTTTGAAGTTAACTACCCGTCCTTTATTATCAGTCAGGTGCCCATCATCTAAAACCTGTAATAAGATATTGAATACGTCGGGGTGTGCTTTTTCGATTTCATCTAATAAAACTACTGAATAAGGCCGTCTTCGCACTTGTTCAGTCAGCTGCCCACCTTCATCGTACCCCACATATCCTGGAGGCGCTCCGATCAACCGGGATACCGAATGTCTTTCTTGATACTCTGACATATCTATACGTATCATAGCCTGTTCGTCATCAAATAAGAATTCTGCTAAGGCCTTAGCTAATTCGGTTTTTCCCACTCCTGTGGTCCCTAAGAAAATAAAAGAACCTATAGGGCGATTTGCATCGCTTAATCCAGCGCGCGAACGTCGGATGGCGTCTGAAATAGCACCGATAGCCTCTGTCTGTCCCGCTACACGTTTATGGAGTTCTTCTTCCAGGTTAAGCAATTTTTCTCTTTCGGACTGTACCATTTTGCTTACGGGGATACCTGTCCATTTAGAGACTACGTCTGCAATATCTTCAGAGTTTACTTCTTCTTTCAGCATACGGCTGTCTGCCTGATTTTCCGAAAGTTCTTTTTTTAGAGATTCTACTTTTTCCTGAGCTTCTTTTATTCTGCCATAACGGAGCTCTGCAACGCGGCCGTAATCTCCCGCCCGTTCCGCTTGCTCGGCTTCCAGTTTATAGGTTTCAATATTCTCTAACTCCTGATTGATGTTGTCTACCAGCGTTTTTTCGGCTTGCCAGGCGGCTTTCAAAGAGTCTCTTTCTGAAGAGATATTGGCAATTATTTCAGAAAGCTCTTTTACTTTTTTTTCATCATTTTCTCGTTTTATGGCTTCGCGTTCAATTTCTAATTGCATGATTTTCCTATCCAGCTCATCTACCGATTCCGGTACGGAATCCATTTCTAACCTCAATTTGGAGGCAGCTTCATCAATTAAATCAATCGCTTTGTCCGGTAAAAACCTATCTGTAATATAACGCTGGGATAAGTCTACTGCTGAGATGATAGCTTCATCTAAGATGCGCACTTTGTGGTGTGTTTCATAGCGTTCTTTCAGGCCCCGCAAGATAGAAATAGCGTCAGCATTTTCTGGTTCTAAGACCATAACTACCTGGAATCTGCGCTCCAAAGCTTTGTCTTTTTCGAAATATTTTTGATATTCGTTTAATGTTGTAGCCCCTATAGCCCGCAATTCGCCCCTGGCCAGTGCCGGTTTAAGGATATTTGCGGCATCCATGGCTCCTTCACCACCCCCTGCACCTACTAATGTGTGTATTTCATCTATGAAAAGAATGATTTCTCCATTGCTTTCGGAGACTTCTTTGACTACCGCTTTTAATCGCTCTTCAAATTCACCTTTATATTTGGCTCCCGCCAATAAAGAACCCATATCTAAAGAAAACACGGTCTTAGATTTTAAGTTTTCGGGAGCATCCCTCTTTACTATCCGGTGTGCTATACCTTCGGCAATCGCTGTTTTTCCCACGCCGGGTTCTCCAACTAAAATAGGATTATTTTTCGTCCGCCGGGATAAGATTTGCATCACTCGCCTTATCTCTTCATCTCTTCCGATGACTGGATCCAATTTGCCGGATTCTACGGATTCATTGAGGTTGATAGCGTATTTGTTTAGTGCGTTAAAGGTCGCTTCTGCATTTTGATCGGTTACCCGGGAACTGCCACGCAATTCTTTGATGGCTAATTTTAAATTCTTTTCATTGGCCCCTTGATCTTTCAATAAAGCAGAAACATTATCATTCTGCGCGCTTAATAAAGCCAACAAAAGATGTTCTACCGACACAAACTCATCATTAAACTCTTTGAGATAAGACTGGGCTTTTTGCAAGACTGTATTTACCCCATTCGAAAGATAAACGTTACTACCGCTTACTTTCGGAAAGCTTTCTGTTTGCTTATCCAGCTCAGTTTTAATGTAATTGACATTTAAGTTTAATTTTTTTAGTAAATGGATGACGATATTATCATCTACCATCATTAAAGCTTTTAGCAAATGGGCTGTCTCTATAGCTTGCTGTTGGTTTCCCATTGCAATCTCTGAAGCTTTCTGTATAGCTTCTTGTGCTTTTATCGTAAAGTTATTAAAGTTCATATATCTTATTTTATTATTCTGATAATCATTTGTTTGTTGTATATATTTTATTTCAAATAAAATGCCATGATTTTGAATGCAAAGTACGATGTCATAATGGCGGTTTAAATGATTTTATCATGACATTAAGTCTTGTTCGGTAAGGGCAGAAAGAAAGAAGGGAGAAGAGAAACTTCATCATCGGAAACAGAGCAAGAAGAGGATTTCGTAAGGGAGTTGGAGATTATAGAAAATATATTAAATAGTGTAGCGAAATGCTATTTTCCTACGTTAAGTTATTATATTTAAAAATTGAGAATATGAGGTAAGTTAGTAAGATGAAAGTCAATTGAGTTGGCACCTAGGTTTTTATCGAATCTGTGAAGTTATTTACGAATAAACAAAAACACCAGAATCCCGTTTCTTTGCGAGAGGCATTAATTGAATGTCTTCGTCCGCATTCTGATCGGGGGAAGG
>JAJYRG010000143.1 GCA_021794195.1 Bacteroidota bacterium | reverse complement strand
ACCAAAGTAGCTCCGCAAAGAAGAGAAGAAACAGCATAATTCCACATCATCCATCCAGTAGTACTATACCACAAGAATAAATCCCCTTTTTGTACATTTTGATGTAAAGCCAGTGCTTTAAAATGTTCCAATAAAATTCCTCCCACCCCATGGGTAATCGCTTTGGGTTTTCCTGTTGTACCTGATGAAAATAAAATCCAAATCGGATGACTGAAAGGTACTCTTTCAAATTGTAAAGGTTTTACTTCTTCTTCCTTTATTCGATCAAAAAAAGCTTCTTCAAGAATCACCGTACTTTCCACAGAATCTAATGTATTAGCGACTTTCCATGCAGAATCCCGAAGGTCAAATTTTTTACCGTTATATTGGTAAGCTCCTTCGGCGAATAAAAGCTTTGGTTCAATCTGTCGGAATCTATCTGCTATACTTTGTTGACCAAAGTCAGGAGAACAACATGACCAGACAGCACCTAAAGAATTTACAGCTAAAAATAAAGCAAGGGTTTGCGGACTGTTGTTCAAAATTCCGGCTACTCTATCCCCTTTTTGTATATTTTTTTCAAGAAGAAAAGTACGAAAATACGCTGTTTTATAGATTAATTCCTGCCAGGAAATATACGCTGTTTTATTTTTTTCGTTCTTATAAATAACTGCAATATCTTCCCGTCTTTTATTTTCGAAAATATGCTCTGCATAGTTTAATTCAATTCCTCCGAACCATTCATTACCGATAAAATAAGTGGATTTATTTGTCAAAACATTCTCATATTCTCCTGAATACAGGAGAGGGTGGTATTGTAACTGACTTTTCCAGAAGTCTTCTATATTATGTATGGACCATTTCCACAAATCTTGGTATGTCGTAAAGTTTAAGGAAAAAGTTTCCTTTAAAAAATAAATATACTTCTGAATTTCAGAATGTTGTATATATTTTTCAGGAGGGTTCCATATTTTATGTTGCATGGTGCTGAGCAATTTTTCCTTATAAATTTAATAAAAAATGACTCAAATATTAAAGGAAAGTCTATCTATTCATACTTTTATATCTACTTTTGGCGTTGTATTTGTACGTACGCGTTAATGTATTGTAGAGTCTATTTATGATTCACACTATGAAAGGAAAAAGATGACTAAGAAGTTTATGATTGTAAAAAAACATTTATTGTATTCATTTTATATTGCTTTGGCAACGTCCATCATTGCGGCTTGTTCTTCAGGCAAAACAGAAGAGTCCGATAACTTATCCAATGCGATTGCTCTTCCCGTAGCCTCAATTGATACGAGTACCGCTACTATAGTAAATAGTTATCACGGTAAAATTGAAGGAAAAATAAATGTGGAAGTAAGACCGCAAATAGAAGGACAATTGCAAGATATATATGTAGATGAGGGAGATTTTGTAGAAAAAGGGCAAACCTTATTTAAAATAGACCCTTCTGCTTACCAAGAAAAGCTGAACAATATGATCGCAAATGAAAATGTGGCTAAAGCGAAGTTGGAAAATGCTAATTTGGAAGTCGAAAGGTTAAAACCATTGGTTGAAAACGATGTTATTTCAGAAGTAAAACTAAAATCTGCACAATCTGATTATGAAGTAGCCAAAGCTTCTTTGGCACAAGCTACTGCAGAGGTACGAAGCGCTGAAATTGATAAAGAATATACTTTAATTAAAGCCCCTGTTTCAGGGTATATAGCCCGTATTCCCAAAAGAGTAGGAAACCTTGTATCAGAAAGTGATTCCGATCCTTTGACTTATTTATCCGATGTGGAAGAAGTGTACATATATTTCACGATGAGTGAATCTGATTTTCTATATTATACGAAAAAGAAAGCCAAACAAGATAGTATAAGGGGAAATATCAATAACCTGAGAGATAATTTTAAGTTTCCTAAAGTAACTTTAGTCTTAGCAGATGGTTCTGAATATGATGAAAAAGGAACAGTAGATGCTATATCCGGTCAAGTTGACAGAAGTACTGGGTCTGTGTCCCTCAGAGCTACTTTTCCAAATCAAAAAAACATGCTTCGGACTGGATCTACAGGTACTTTAAAAATATCAGAAACACTTGAAGGTGTAATTCAAGTTCCACAAATCGCTACTTCCGACTTGCAAGACAAAACTTTTGTATATGTGCTTGATGAAGAAAATAAAGTTCGTAAACAAAATATCGTCATTGATGACAAAAGTAAAGATCAATATATAATTAAAGAAGGCTTAAAAATTGGAGATAAAGTAGTATTAAGTGGTTTTGATAAACTTACAGACGGATCTAAAATCACACCTTTAATGCAAAATAATTAATTTTTTCCTTTTCTACGTCAAGAAAATTAATTATTCATTTACATATTCTTGATATTAATCGTTTCATATGCTTAAAACATTTATAGAAAGACCTGTCCTTGCTACTACTGTTTCTATTTTGTTGGTTATCCTCGGCGCAGTAAGCATCACAATGCTGCCTATTACCCGTTTTCCTGAAATTGCACCTCCCTCTGTAGTTGTCTCCGCTTCTTATCCGGGCGCCAATGCAGAAACAGTGGCCCAAAGTGTGTTACTCCCTCTTGAAGAAGCTATAAATGGAGTGGATAATATGACTTATATTTCCTCCAATTCTACTAACTCTGGTTCTGGAACAGTACAGGTGTTTTTTAAAAGCGGTACTGATCCCGAGATAGCATCTGTAAATGTACAGACAAGAATATCAAAGGCAATAGCGAGCCTCCCTTCTGAAGTCAACGACAATGGGGTCACCGTAATGCCGCGGGAAAGCGGTTCTATCATGACTATCAATATCTATTCAGATCATGAAGATGAAATTTACGACGAAACCTTTTTACAAGCATTTGCCCAAATTAACCTGATCCGTCCTTTGCTTCGTGTGGACGGTATCGCACAAGTATCCCGGGTAGGTGCTCGGGATTATTCCATGCGATTATGGTTAAATCCTGAAAAATTAGCTTTATATGATCTGGTTCCGAAAGATGTACTGGATGCTATAAGCGAACAAAATTTTGAAATAGCTCCCGGTAGTTTCGGTGAAAAATCAGATGAAGTCTTCGAAACTGTCATAAAGCACAAAGGACGATTAAGCACACCTGAAGAGTTTGAAAATATTGTTATCAAAACCGATAGAGACGGATCCGTACTCTATTTAAAAGATATTGCCAGAATAGAATTCGGTGCGACTAACTTCAATTCAGATAATAAAGTAAACGGATACCCCGGATTGACCATAAATATCACCCAATCCAGTGGTTCTAATGCACATGATATAGATGTCAACGTACGAAAAGTATTAAAGGACTTAGAAAAATCTTTTCCGAACAATGTAAAATATGAAATTTCATATAGTGTCCGGAATCAAATAGATGACTCTATCAACCAAGTAAAATACACTTTATTTGAAGCTTTTATCTTGGTATTTATTGTTGTTTTTATCTTCTTGCAAGATATTCGATCCACAATTATACCCGCTATTTCGATTCCTGTCTCCATTATCGGTACCTTTTTCTTCCTCAATCTGTTTGGGTTTAGTTTAAACGTCTTAACGATGTTTGCACTGGTGCTGTCTATCGGGATTGTAGTGGACGATGCGATTGT
>JAJYRG010000142.1 GCA_021794195.1 Bacteroidota bacterium | reverse complement strand
TCCAATGAATCTCTACAAATTAAATTAAATGCGTTAGAACTTTACAATAATCACTTTACTTTACTGAATCATAACTTCAGCCATCATAACAAGGGTGTTGATTTTTCAGACTTAGAGCTTTCCGGAATCGATTTATCGGTGCGTAAAATACGCTGGGATGAAGACTCTCTTGCGGCACAGATAGAACAGTTAAAATTTCAGGAAAAATCAGGCTTTCAACTCCGGGAATTCACTTCAGCTATAAATGTGTCGGCTTCCAAAATGGAATTTAATGATTTATTTTTACAGACGAATTCTTCCACCTACTCCAACTATTTACTGTTTGAATATGAAAACTTCAAAGAAGGGTTCCGCAATTTTGTCCATAACATTACAATAAGTGCTTCTATACGAAATAGCTATGTGGACTCCCGGGATATAGAATACTTTGCTCCCGATATGCAGTATGTCCAATTTAAAACGGGCATTGAAAAAGCAGATTTTTTTGGGAAAGTAGATGATTTTCATGTGCAAGACTTGCAACTTTATACAAAAGAAGAAACGTCGTTTGGGGGAAATATATCCGTCAGGGGACTTCCCGATATTAACCGGACACTTTTTGACGCGGAAATAACTGATCTGCATAGTAATATAACAGGAATAGAATCTTTGGTAAGTGGACTCGCGGATAACCCTACATTTGCATTGCCGGAAGAAATCCACACTTTACAAGATGTTTCTTTTGCAGGGACCTATAGAGGGAAGTATAATGACTTTATTGTAGGCGGACACATAGAAACCGAAAGAGGAAACTTAGACAGCGACATGCATATCCAAATAGGAAATGTACTTTCCTATGAAGGCAACATTAATTCCGAAAAATTCCAAATTGGGGCATTCCTAAATAATAAATCCTTTGACGAAGTACAATTTGACTTAGCGGTAAAGGGCGAAGGTTTACTGTTAGATGAGCTGGATCTACGTAGTCAAGGAGAGCTTTATCATTATAGCATAGACAGTCTGTATATTGATAAAACAGAAATAGATATGCACTTAGTGAATCGTACTGTAGATATGTACAGTACAATCGAAGATGAAAAACTGAGCGCCAATGTTTCAGCTTTTATAGACTTCAATGACACTACCAATATTCATTATGAACTGGAAGGTGATATCGGTTACGCTCACCTCAAACGCTTAAACTTAATAAAAAACGACAGTATTGAAGTGATAGACACGCAGCTCGGATTAAGCCTGAGCGGAAACAGCCTCAATTATTTACAGGGTCAAGTGAGCTCACGTCTATTTCTCCAAAAAGGAAATAAGGTTTATGATTTTGAAGAAGTGAAACTCACTTTAAGTACAGCGTCTACCGTACAAAAATACTCGCTGCGCTCTACACCCCTCGATTTGGATATGGAAGGGGATATTGATTTCGGCACCCTACCCTCCTATTTCAAATCTTTAGCCACGCGTTATGCACCTGCCATCGGCATAGACCCCGAACCGTACAACCCCCAGAATTTCACATTAGATATTCATATAAAGTCTTATGATATTCTTGCTCCTCTCATCTCGGATCAGGTAGTATTAGCCAATAATGCGCGGCTCTATGCTTATTTCTCATCAGACAATCATCTTGCCCGCTTTACAGCTTCGAGTCCATTTGTAAATTACAAAGGCGTTCAAATACAAGATATTGAAATCGCAGAAAATGCCGATGAAAAAGATTTTTCTCTAATGGTCACTGCCGAAAGAGTGAGCCTGACGGACAGTATCTACGTAAAGAATGTTTCTATTCACAATGTTTTGGCGAAAGATAGTTTGCAGTTTTCTATAAAAGCTTCCGAAAAAACAATTAAGAACTATTTTGACGTGAACGGATACATCTATTTTGCTCAGAATAAGCCAGCCGACATTCTGTTTGAAAACTCTACGCTTCGGCTCAATAACGATAACTGGGAGATCCATGAACAATCTAAGCTCAGCTTATCCAAAGGAAAGCTCTATGTGGATAATTTAAAATTAAAACACGATAAGCAGCAGATAAATATTAATGGTATACTTTCAGATGCTCCGGAAGAAAAAGTACGGTTCGAGTTTGAAAACTTTAATTTGGCCTCTCTAGATGCATTTACAAATCCCCTAAATTTTCAATTGGGCGGGAGCCTCAATGGAATTTTCACCATTAATTCTGCCTTTGGCCGGCCGCATTATTCCACGAATATACGTACGACAGAGATCCTCTACAACAACCGATCGATAGGTAAATTAGATTTTTTCGCGGAGCTAACACAAGATTCGGATTTTGCCGATATTGAATTTAATTTGCTAAACCGGCAAGGGAAAGGGGTCTCAGCGCAAGGATATTATAAATTAGGAGACTCCGAGAGTTTACACATACAAGGTAAATTGAACGATTTAGATTTATTTATTCTGCAACCTTTCTTGAATGATTTGACTACTGACATAGAAGGTAAAATAAACAGCAATTTTCAAATGGAAGGAACCCTCCGAAAACCTGTTTTTTATGGAGAAGCCGAGCTTACAAATGCAAGCTTTAAAGTAAACTATTTACAAGTCCCCTATTTTATTACGAAACAAAAAATCCTTGTCAATGACAATAAGATACTTTTCAATGATTTTGCCTTTAAAGATGAATCGGGAAATTCGGGAAATGCGAATGGATCTATCGATCTCAACAACCTGCTGGATATAGCTATGGATCTGCGTTTATCCGCGCAAAACCTATTGATGCTGAACACTACTTTTAAAGACAATAATTTATACTATGGAACCGCTTATGGCAGCGGCAACATACAGTTTACCGGATCAACCTCAGCCCTGAACATAAACATGACGGCTACCTCGGATGCAAATACAAAAATCACCCTTCCTTTTAACGCTTCTTCGACATTAGAAAATGAAGACTTTATATATTTTAAAAGTTTAGATAAAGAGAAGGAGGAGAACAGCAAAAAAACATCTTTCAAAGGAGTGACCATGCGCCTGGATTTAGAGTTTACTCAAGATGCCGAAGTAAGTATACACACCGATATGGGCGAACTGTCCGGCGACGGAAATGGAGAAATCTCTATGGTCATCAGTAGTTTGGGGGATTTTGAAATGTTCGGCGATTACGTGGTAAACAGTGGTAAATTTCATTTCACCGCTCAGGATCTGTTTAATAAGTATTTTGAAATTGAAGAAGGCGCCACATTACGATGGACGGGAGAACCGGCAGAGGCACTAATTAATATGAAAGCTGTTTACCAGCAAAGGACTTCTGTCTCTCCACTGTATAATGCAGCGGGGCAAGCCGCCAATGATCAGCGTGTCCAGGCCAGAGCAGATATGATCTTACAAGGTAATTTATCACGTCCGGATATATCTTTTGATCTAACCTTTCCACAGGATCCTTATATTAAAGACGAGTTACAGGGTTACTTAAGTGATGTGAATAATGTAAACCAACAAGCGCTCAGCCTTATTGTCAGAAGAAGCTTCACACCCAGTTCCACCGAAGAATTCGGTAAAGAAGTAAACAACACCTTATTGTCTGCGGGAACAGAAATCGCTTTTAATCAATTGAACAGCATTTTATCCCAATCCTTAAATATGGATTTCTTCGATCTCAATATTCGCTCTCTTAATGATGCTTC
>JAJYRG010000002.1 GCA_021794195.1 Bacteroidota bacterium | reverse complement strand
AGAAGGGAAACAATCCTAACATATTATTCATCCAAATAAAGAAAAAGACCGTCAAAAGGTAAGGCATAAACCGTTCATACTTATGTCCTAAATTTGGAATAGCTATTTCATCCCTAACAAAAAGCATAATCGGTTCCATCACAGACTGCACACCCTTGGGTGCTTTCCCATTATTTTTTCTGTACCCTTTTGCTACGGAAAAGAAAAGCCACAATAACAGAATAAGAGAGACAAAGAGGCTCACTACATTTTTTGTGATTGAAAAATCCAAAGGGCGTGCATTTGTCACCTCTTCGGCACTATCCAAAGTAACATAAGTCCCCTCTTTGTTTAGGGAAGAATTAGCATAATAAATCTTACCCTCATACCGTACAAACTCCTGTCCTTTTTTCTCCACCAAAACCTTCCCCGCTTCATCATGCTGAAAAGCTTTTGAAGAAAAAAGCTGCAAACCGCTATCCGTATAAAGAATGACCGGCAAATACAAGCCTACCCACTTCGTCTTACCCATTTTATCCCCACCCCAAAAAGTAAACTCATGAGAATCGCCAATATGATGAGAGATTAACTCATTAATATTAAAATCATTTTCTTCTTCATGTTTTTCGAGTGAACTGATATCTTCTTCTTCAGAAGAGGGTTTTTCTTGCGCTTGAACGCCCGCAAAAAAGAAAACTCCTGCGCAAAAGAGCGCAATCCATGTTTTCCGTAAACCTAAAATGTGGCTAATTTTCATCTATACCAAGAATTTGACAATCATTTTCGGAGGCGCAAGATACGCAACAAACCGACAACTTCAAAGACTGTTAACAAGAAATATAAAATAATAAAATTCAATCCTAAAAGCATGAGGTCTTCTTCCGTTTTAAAGCGCAAAAAAACAAAAAAAGACAAAGCAAAAAGAAACTTAAATACTAAACCTCCCATTATTGCCATCGCCCCTATCTGCCCCTCTTTACCTGCACCTATATAAGAGACAAAAAAAGCGATCAAGGTTAAAAAAAACAAGTAAGTAAACAACAACCAGTAATTTGAAATAAAGAGCTCATCTGCTGAAAGAAAACTCTTCAAACCTATGCTTAACAGGACAATACCAAACCCGTATAAAAAATAATATACTAAGAAACGCTTTAAAGTCACCTTATGCTTAAAAATAAAGCACAAAGGTACAAAAGATTTATTGAAAACAACTAAGGAGGAAGTTGTCTGGCAAAATGGTTCTTTATCAGGGACAGCAGGAATTCAGCAGTTTCAAAATAAATATTAATTCATGGGTTCTATATTCGAAATGCGCACGCCTATAAAGCAATCATCCTGACAGCTTTTTTCAACATACCCACATAATGAAATCATTCCCTCATTTTCAGTTTCGAAATAATTAGTTACATCTTTCCGCTTTTTAAGCCAAACATTTTTAGACAAATCATATATTTTATCTAAAGTTCGAACTGGAGCTGCGGAAGAATTATTATGGATCCCTAATTCACTTTCTTTTTCCTCCCATTCCCGTTCGTTTTCTGGTATGTTTTCAAGCCCTTCTTCATGTGTAAATCTAAATTTTCTATGAATTACCTTCCCCTTTTTGATTGTTAATGTTGTTTCCCATGAAGCACCTGACCATGAGCTACCTGTAGTAGTGTACCGATATGAATTTTGGGAAGTTTCCTGAAAAGACAACCAGGCTTTTTCACTTTTCAAAAACTCATTCTCATTCGAAAAATGTTCTTTTTTGCAGGAAAGAATAAAAAAACCAATCAATAACCAAATGACTTTGTACTTATACATTTCAATTAAAAGCTATAGTATTTTCTCCATAAAATTAATTAAAAAAACACAAAAAAGCTCTTTTACTCTTTAAATGAACAGTTTCGTAGTTATTTATTCGTTCTTGGTGAGGTAATTAACATTATTTAATCCGAGTTTGCCCCATAATATCTACATCGGGTTACTTATTAATATTATTCACTGCAAATGAAAAAGACAATAATGTATACTTTGTTTTGAGGCTATTTCAGATTTTTTTATTATATGTTTCAAGCTCTGCTTTACTATATATTCCGATTAAAAGAATGAAATTTGTATTTTTACGCAAATTAGAAATTAGTAGCACAGCGTTTTATTGTATCCCATGAGTGAAGATAAAAAAAAACACGACGAAGAAAATAAGGACAATACCGCCAAAGAGGAAATAAGTGCTTCTAAAAGCATTCCTCTATCCGGCTTATATGAAAACTGGTTTTTGGATTACGCTTCTTATGTAATCTTAGATAGAGCTGTCCCTCATATTAATGATGGATTTAAGCCCGTCCAACGGCGTATTTTGCACTCTTTGAAAGAGATGGACGATGGCCGTTTCAACAAAATAGCTAATGTCATCGGAAATACGATGAAGTATCATCCCCACGGAGATGCTTCTATCGGAGATGCGATTGTTCAAATTGGACAGAAAAACTTGCTTATTGATCGGCAGGGCAACTGGGGTGATCCCACTACAGGCGACTCCGCTGCAGCATCAAGATATATAGAAGGCCGCCTATCCAAATTCGCCAATGACATTATCTTTAACCCCGACACTACGGAATGGCAGCTCAGTTATGACGGAAGAAATAAAGAACCGGTTACTTTCCCTGTCAAATTTCCTCTTTTATTGGCACAGGGAGCAGAAGGAATTGCTGTAGGACTTTCGACGAAAATCATGCCGCATAACTTCATAGAGTTAATAAAGGGTGCTATACAAGTGTTAAAAGGGAAGCGTCCCAACTTACTTCCTGATTTCCCTACTGGAGGAATAGCCGACTGCAGCAATTACAATGAAGGGAAAAGAGGCAGCAGAGTGAGAGTACGCGCTAAAATCGAAGAAAGAGACAAAAAAACATTAGCCATCACCGAGGTTCCTTACGGTGTGACTACGAACAGCCTGATCGAAAGCATTATATCCGCTAATGATAAAGGTAAAATAAAAATAAGACGCATTGAAGACAATACAGCAGAGCATGTAGAAATCATCGTTCATCTAAGTGCTGGAATTTCTCCTGATGTGACGATCGATGCCCTTTATGCTTTTACTTCTTGCGAAACGTCCATTTCACCTAACACATGCGTCATTAAAGAGGACAAGCCGCATTTTATGAGTGTAAATGACGTACTTATAGAGAATACAAACCAAACCAAAGCACTCTTAAAGCAAGAGCTTGAGATACGGCTGAGAGAATTACAAGAACGTATTTTTTCCAGTTCTTTATTGAAAATATTTATCCAAGAAGGGATGTACAAACACCCGGACTATGAAAACTCCGGTAATTTTGATACGGTTGTCGTTGTATTGGAAAAACTTTTCACCCCTTTTTTCGATCTGTTTTACCGGGAAATTACAGCTGAAGACTACAAAAAGCTTATCGACAAACCCATGAGCAGCATCACGCGCTTCGATATCAAAAAAGCAGATGAGCTCATGGCAAAACTGGAAGATGAAATAAAAGCCGTCAAAAAGAATTTAAAGCAACTTACTGAATACACCATAGAATGGTTTGAATATCTGCTTGAAAAATACGGGAAAGGCAAAGAGCGTAAAACCGAGCTTCGTGAATTTGATAGGGTAGAAGCTGCTCAAGTCGCTCTTGCCAACGAGAAGCTCTATGTAAACAGAAAAGAAGGATTTATCGGAATAGCTATGCGTAAAGATGAGTTTGTCAGTGAATGCTCTAACTTAGATGATGTCATAGCTTTCAGAAGTGATGGAAAATACTCGGTTACGAAAGTGCAAGACAAAGTATTTATGGGCAAAGATATTATCCATGTAGCTGTATTTGATCGCACTGATGATCGTATGATCTACAATGCAGTGTACAAAGATGGAAAAACGGGCACAAGCTATATTAAACGTTTTTCGGTAACAAGTGTTACCCGCGATCGGGAATATGACGTAACAAGAGGAACAAAAGGTTCTAAAATATTATACTTCACGGCAAATCCTAACGGAGAAGCCGAAACGATAGAAGTTCAGTTAAAGCCACACTCCCGCTTAAGAAAAACAAGATTGGATATAGATTTTGCAGAGATAGCTATCAAAGGCCGCGGAGCCAAGGGGAATATTGTAACCAAGTACCCTATTCGCAAAATCACCTTAAAGTCTGAAGGAGTATCAACTCTCCCCGGACGCAAAATCTGGTACGATGATATTCTGAAACGGTTAAACACTGATGAAAGAGGAAAATACCTGGGTGAGTTTGATGGAGAAGATAAAATATTAATCGTATATAAAGACGGTTCATACAGCTTGTCTGACTTCAATCTAAACAGCCATTTTGATGAAGACATGATCCGAATAGAAAAATATAATCCCGATTGGATTTATACGGCCATCCATCAAGACGGAAAATCCAAGACACATTATGTTAAACGCTTTCAGTTTGAAGAGATTTCATTAAACAGAAAAAGCTCTTTCATTAACGACAGTCCGAAATCTAAGCTTATTCTACTAAGCAGTAACCAAGATCCCGTCATTGAGCTGGGTGTAGAAAAAGGTAAAACAAAAATTCCAGAAACTGTTGAACAGCATTTAAAGGAAATTATCGATGTAAAAGGAATAAAAGCTCAAGGAAATAGGCTATCCTCTCATGCAATTAAAAGTATAAAGTTGCTTTCAGAAGATGAAGATCCTAATATCGAAGTAGATAAAGAAGAAGTAAAACTTGAAATTACGAATCCCGAAGATATAGATTCGGAAAATAACGGACAGATGGGGCTTTTCTAAAATCCCATCTGTGGTTATTTTATTTTATTTTTATATTCTTTTAAAAATGCCTGTACTTTAGGAGCAATTACTGCCTGACAATAAGGGTTTTGAGGGTTTTGCCGGAAATAACTATCGTGGTAATTTTCCGCTGCCCAAAATTTTTGTACAGGTTCTACTTGAGTAACTATCGGATTTTTATACACATTCGATTTTTCCAACTCGCCAATCATGTCCAAAACTGCAGATTTTTGTTCTGAACCGTGGTAAAAAACTACCGATCTGTATTGTGTACCTATATCATTTCCCTGCCGGTTTAAAGTAGTAGGATCATGTGTTTGAAAAAACACACTTAACAAATCTATATAACTCACTTTCTCTGGATCATACTTTATTTCAATTACTTCTGCATGTCCTGTAGATCCTGTACACACTTGCTCATAGGTTGGATTTTCTCTTTTTCCTCCCATATATCCGGACTGAACCGATGAGACCCCTTCTACATGCTCAAAAACCGCTTCTGTACACCAGAAACATCCCCCTCCAAAAGTTGCTTTCATCTTTATTTTGTTTTTTGAATTAAAAAATACTTTTTCCTTCTGCTAATAAATCTTGTGTATAACGATTGCACACTGCATAGCTGAATCCTTCCTGTAAGGCGTAAGCACCGTATTCCCCATTTTTGTTTAAAGCTAAGAAACCCACTTGGATATTTTTAGCAATATTGGGATTCTTTTTCACAATGCGCATAATGGCTTCCTTACAAGCTTTTTCCGGACTCAACCCCTGGCGCATTAATTCCACCACTAAGAAGCTTCCTACATTTCGGATCACTTCTTCTCCCACACCGGTAGAAGTCGCGGCCCCTACTTCATTATCTACATATAAACCCGCCCCAATTATAGGGCTATCCCCCACTCTCCCTCCCATTTTAAAAGCCATTCCACTGGTCGTACAAGCACCGGATAAATTTCCGTTTGCATCTAAAGCCAACATTCCTATTGTATCATGATTGTATTTATTTCCGGGTAATCTATCCGTATTAAAAGATTCATTTTCAATATTAATGGTCGGCTTATATTTCTTTTCTTTCAACCATTCTTTCCAGGCTTTTTTACTTTCCGAAGTTAATAAATCTTCTTTTTTAAATCCATTTTCCAAAGCAAACTGCAAAGCTCCTTGTCCCACCAGCATCACATGTGGAGTTTGCTCCATCACTTTACGTGCTACTGAAATAGGGTGAGCAATATGCTCAAGAGCTGCTACCGAACCACAATTCCCTTCTTCATCCATTATAGAGGCATCCAGAGTCACCCGCCCGTCGCGATCCGGGTAGCCCCCTTTTCCTACAGTCATATTCGACAAGTCAGCTTCTGTCAAACGCGCCCCTTTTTCTACTGCATCTAAAGCACTGCCTTTTTTAGATAATATTTTCCAAGCCTCCTGATTAGCGGCTACTCCAAAATCCCAAGTAGAAATGACAATAGGTCTCTCTTTTCTCACTCCAGCGGTTAATGTCTTTGGCGATATAACAACCCCCACCCCTCCTAATAAAGCGTCCTTTAAAAAAGTCCTCCTTTGGTATTTACCATTCATGTGAATTTCCTTTCTATAAACATGCATAACATTCGATACGGTGCAACATCTGACGAATAAAATGCATGAAAATGCGAGAATATTTGTATCTTGCTGCATGTTTACTTAAAAACATGCATATATAAGCTTATTGATAACAATAATTACACAGCATACATGAAACCAAATTTACATAAGTTTTTGTTATTCTTCATTCTTTATTCAAGTATTGGTATTTCGAATGCACAGCAAACTGACTCAACCGTTTATAATAAGGTTAAGACGCTACACGCTGAATTTCAAAAAGAATATGCTCCGGATAGTCGAACGAAACTTTTAGAAATGCAAGTCGAAGATTTGGACAAAAATGAATATAAATTTATAACCACAGAGGCTGAAGCGGAGAAAAAACTTAAAGAAAAACTCCAGGCATTCCCGGAAGTAACATCAAATATAGTCCTCTTACCAGACGGGAGTGTAAAGAACAAGACTATAGGAATAGTCAACCTATCCGTAGCAAACCTTCGCACCCGTCCAAGTCATGCAGCTGAAATGGCCACCCAAACACTTATGGGAACACAGGTTGACATTCTACAGAAAAAAGGAGGTAATTATCGAGTAAGGACACCGGAAGGCTATATAGCATGGGTGCCTGCCTCTTCTATCGTAGCGATGAATGAAGAAGAAATAAAAGAATGGAAAAACGCCCCAAAAATCATCTTCACAGAAGATTTTGGAAAATCATTTGCCACAAAAGATACCCAAGGTAACCGGGTATCCGATCTTGTCTATGGAAACATATTATTGCTACTGGAAGAGGATGAAAACTTCTTTAAAGTAGAGTATCCGGATAAACGCATTGCGTACATCCATAAAGAAGAAGCTTCGTTATTTAAAGATTGGTTGTCGAGCCGTAAAGCCACACAGGAAAACATCATACAAAGCGCTAAAAAGATGCTGGGTATCCCTTATTTATGGGGTGGAACTTCTGTAAAAGGAGTGGATTGCAGTGGTTTTACGAAGACCTCTTTTTTTATGAACGGGATCGTTATTCCCCGCGACGCTTCACAGCAAATCTTAGCAGGCGAAGAAGTGGATGTGTTGGATGAGAAAGGAAATCTTGACCCAGACAAAGCTCTAAAAAACTTACAACCTGCAGACTTATTGTTTTTTGCCGCAGGAAAAGCAAATTCTCCGAATGCAAGAGTTACGCATGTAGCTATCTATATCGGAGACGGAGAATTCATTCAATCAGCAGGAACGGTCAGGATAAACAGTATGCTCAAAGATGCAGAAAACTACGATGATTTTCAAACACGTACTCTGGTAGGAGCCAAAAGATATTTAGGCAAACAAGATCAACAAATTCAACAAATAGCAACCCACAAATATTATTAATAAACCTATGGCCACTTGGACGGAGCAAAATTTCGGATCATTTAAAATGAGGTTTCGGCCCTACTCACTGACGATGAGGCACACCTTTACAGTTGCTTCATACAGCCGAAACAGCACCCCTGTCATATTACTTGAATTAGAATACGACGAAATCATAGGCTACGGAGAAGCAAGTATGCCTCCTTATTTAGGAGAAAGTCAAGAAAGTGTAAGCCGTTTTTTGTCCAGAATTGATTTATCGGCTTTTAACTCTCCTTTTCAGACAGAAGAAATATTAAAGTATATAGATTCCCTTTCCCCTAAAGATACGGCAGCAAAAGCTGCCGTAGATATTGCATTACATGATATTATTGGAAAAATCATCAATCAGCCTTTGTATGCTATTTGGGGATTAAACCCTCGAAAAATCCCCTCCACCTCTTTTACCATAGGAATCGATAAGGAAAATAAAATTATTCAAAAAGTAAAAGAGGCGAAAGATTTTAAAATATTAAAAGTTAAATTGGGATTAGAAACAGATCGAATGATGGTCGAAACGATACGGAAAGTTACTGACACACCTTTGTGCGCAGACATAAATCAAGGATGGAAAGATAAACACGAAGCCCTGGACATGATTTTTTGGTTGAAAGAACAAGACGTTCAATTTATCGAACAACCTATGCCTAAAGAAAATATCGACGAGATGGCATGGCTGACCGAGAAAAGCCCTTTGCCAACTATAGCTGACGAAGCTTGTCAAAGAATCAATGACATCGCAGATTTGAAAGGGGTATATTCCGGAATAAACATCAAGTTGATGAAATGTACAGGGATGAGAGAAGCAAAAAAAATGGTGGACGTAGCGAAAGCATTAGGTATGAAAGTTATGTTAGGCTGCATGACTGAAACTTCCTGTGCCATCTCTGCTGCTGCCCAATTAGCGCCTTTAGCAGATTGGGTGGATTTAGATGGTTCTTTGCTCATTTCTAACGATATCTACGAAGGAATGAAAATCGTAAATGGTAAATGTAAACTGTCCGACAGGCCGGGAATCGGCATTTCTAAAATTTAACACACAACACGTAAAATAAAAACCTTTATAAACAAAAATCAATCTTCTATGAAACTGAAAATTCTAAAGCTATTCGGTCTTTTGCTTTTGACTCTATGCACAGTTTATGCGCAAGCTCAACAGCCTTCTATAATAGGTACTGTTATAAGTGCGGAAAACAACAGTCCCTTGGAAGGGGTGTCGATAAGAGTAAAAGAGAGTAATGAAACGGCCGTTACGAATGAATCCGGAACTTTTGAAATTCCGGCTTCAAATGGTGAAACCTTAGTATTTACGTATGTAGGCTACCTCAAAGAGGAGCTGATACTCGAAAATCAAAATCAGATAACCGTACAATTAAAGCAAGATAGCAAAGCTTTGGAAGAAGCTTTTGTCGTAGCATACGGAACATCTACTAAGGGGACATTTACGGGTTCTGCCGAAGTCGTAAATTCAGAAACCATTAAAGATAATCCGAAAACTTCTTTTGAACAATCATTAAACGGCAAAGTTCCCGGACTACAGGTCTCTACTACTTCAGGACAAGCCGGCGCTACTTCTTCTATCCGCATAAGAGGTATCGGATCGATGAATGCGTCCAACGAACCTTTATATGTGATAGACGGAGTGCCGGTCAGCTCAGGCTCCTCTGGGCAAATGACAGACTATATATCGGGCAGCGGAAACAATGTGATGAGCACATTGAACCCAAACGATATTGAATCAATAACCGTCTTAAAAGACGCTGCAGCTTCTTCCTTATATGGTTCAAGAGCTGCAAATGGAGTAATCATTGTCTCTACTAAAAAAGGTAAGTTAGGAAAACCAAAAATCGATTTCAGAAGCTCTGTAGGCCTCACGCCGAGCTGGGCTACCGACAACTGGGAAATAGGAAATCCACAAGAGCAAATTAATATCCTTTACCGGATATTACACGATTCGCGCACTTCCTCGGGAGAAAGTGATAAAGACGCTAACGACTGGGTATTAAACCGGTTTAACAATAATTTTGGCCAACATGGATACGCTTTTTCCACAGACGGTGCCGGACTTTATGAAAACGTAAATGTATCCGGACTTACTGACGGCATAGAAAACAGAGAAGGGAAATATTTCGATTGGGAAGATGCATTATTCCGAACCGGAATCTACCAAACCAATGATTTAGCCGTAAGCGGTGCAACAGAAAACACAAATTATTATTCCTCTCTGTCTTATACGCAGGATAAGAGCCGAATGATTGAAAATGATTATAACCGCATCAACGGAAGACTAAACCTCAATCAAAGTATCGGCAAGTATATAGAGTTTGGTTCTAATATTAATGTTGCCAAAACAAAAACAGTCGGATTAAATGACACAAGGAACCTAGGAACCAACTATCTATTTCAAACCCGGAATCTTCTGTGGCCTTTTTATTGGCCTACTGACTATAAAACGGGTGAAGAATGGAGTCCGAGATACGGTTCATTAGCTTACAACCCGTTGTACTTTAACAAAGAATGGGAAAACAGCGCGAATACAAGGAAACTATCGGCCATAGAATCTCTTACCCTTAAAATTTTACCGGAACTCAATGTAAAAACTATCTTTTCATATGATAATACAGAGACTAAAGATCATATTTACTATAGCCCCCTACATTACAACGGCAGTACAAGCAATGGAGAGGTAAACGACATATCGACCAACTACACTAAACTTGTGTCATCTACTACAGCTAATTATCACAACACTTTTAATGAGGCACACGATTTAGATATTTTAGTAGGTTTTGAAGCGGAAAAAAATAACACAGACTTTATCAGAGCCACAGGAAAGGATTTACCTTCATCTGCCTTGCACACTGTTGCCACGGCAGGGGAACTTGATGCAAAATCTTATAGCTGGGGGAACAATATGATGTCAGTACTGTCCCGCATAGAATATAACTATAACGATAAATACTATGCTTCCGGTTCGTTTAGAAGAGACGGTTCTTCTCAATTAGGGCCTGAAAACCGCTGGGGTAACTTTTGGTCTATTGCCGGTTCATGGAGATTAAGCTCTGAAGATTTTTTAAAAAACATAGAAGTTCTTGACGACTTGCGGATCCGGGCATCCTACGGGGTAAACGGAACACTACCCGCTTCAAACTATGGATGGAGAGCTTTGACCAGTTATACTTATAAATATATGGAGCAACCCGGTAGTGGGCTGACCAACGTGGTCGATCCCACTCTAACATGGGAAACAAACTATACAAGCAATATAGGGTTAGATTTTGGTTTGTTTCAAAATAAACTTTTCGGTTCGGTAGAATATTTTAACAGGGACTCTAAAAACCTCTTACAAAATGTGCCTATTTCGACCATCACTGGCTTTGCCAATACTCTGAGAAACGTGGGGCAAATCAATAACCAAGGAATAGAATTCCAATTAGGTTCTGATATAATCAACAACGAAGATTGGAGGTGGTCTGCGAGTGTTAATGGAGTGTTTTTAAAGTCAAAAGTCGTCAAACTATACAAAGGTGAAAATGATGCACAAGGACAGGATATCATCTGGAACGATCCAACAGGCGGAGATAACAGAACACGTTTTATTTATCGTGAAGGAGAATCCACATTAGCTTTTTATGGTATCGAATGGGCCGGTGTGGATCAAAGCAACGGTAAAAACGTTTGGTATGTAAACGATGGTACAGAAGGTGATTTTGACTTCAATGGAAGAGCAGCTTCTTATGATTATCGTGACGCGGAAAGAGTGATTATGGGGGATGCCAACCCGGATGTATATGGCGGATTAAACACCGAAGTAGCTTATAAAAACATATCCTTAGGTCTAAATTTCATTTACAAAATTGGCGGAAATATATACGACGCGGCTTCAAGAGATGTAGCAGATGACGGGTATTATTGGGAACGTATCCATTCAAAACACTTTATCGACAATACTTGGACCGATCTTGATCCAAGCGGAACCCTACCCAAAGTTAGAGGAACGGATATGGAAGATGTAAATCAAGTAAGTAGCAGACACTTGTACAGTGCAAGTTTTTTACGCCTAAAAAATATAAACATCGCCTATACACTTCCTCAAAACTTTCTTACCAGAGCCGGGTTTGGAAATGCACGCATCTATTTCGATGGAATGAATTTGCTCACTTTTGCCAAGTACAAACATGCTGACCCAGAAGTAGCTGAGTATGGCACCAGAGGATGGGAAACCCCCATTGGAAAAACGTATACATTCGGATTAGAATTAAGCTTTTAAATGATAAAGACTTTTAAAATGAAACATTTATATATAATATTAATAACGGTAGTCTTAGGCTCCAGTATTTCTTGTAAAGATTTTTTAGATGTAGAGCCTACTGAATCCGGAGACTCTGAAACATCACTGCAGACCCCTGCCGATGCAAAAGTCCGGATGACAGGAATTATGAGTAAAATGGCAGAAGGGGATTATTATGGCAGAAACTTCCCTTTATATGGAGAGGCAAAAGGGGGAGATCTAACCGTCTTTTCCAAAGGTAGAGGTTACGATTATCTTTATGAGTATAACCACAGCGAATCTTCAAATACCTATTCAGGCATATGGTCTCAAGGATATAATATTTTAACACAGATAAACAATTTACTTGAAAACATCGAACGCCTGGAATCAGAAGAGAGTGCAGATGATTTCTCCCTCTATAAAGGTCAAGCTTTAACGGCTCGGGCTATCGTATACTTTGATTTGGTACGTCTGTACGGAAAATCGTATAATGAAGATAAAAGCACATATGGAGTACCTAATATTACAAAAACACTGTTAGCTGATGCACAGGAGTTAAGAGCCACAGTAGAAGAAAACTATCAGCAGATCATAACGGATTTAACAACCGCTGAACCTCTATTACCCGAAGAAAAAAATGATGGAAACATTAGCTATTATGCAAATAAAGCTATGCAAGCGCGTGTATACCTCTATATGGAAGAGTATGACAAAGCATTGTCAGCTGCTGAAGAAATCATCAATTCAGGAAAATATACACTCTATGCAAACAATGAATGGGTAGGATCTTGGGAAAAAGACTTTGGCAATGAATCGATCTTTGAACTTGCCATATTACCTAGTGAGGGAGATTTAGGAACTTCTTCTTTGGGTGCATATTTTAGGAGAAATCAACATGGAGGAGGGTCTTTTTTAGGCAATTTCTTAGCCAGTGATAACTTTCTATCCTTACTTAATGAAGATCCTGACGACATTCGGTTCGGTGTAATGGATTATGATGAGACTTCCAGCACAAGAATGGGTTCCTGTTATAAATATAGCGGCAGTGTAGAAAGGGTAAATAAAGACGAAGACAACAGCACTGCAATGAATATTAAAGTAATTCGATTATCAGAAATATATCTGATTGCCGCAGAAGCTGCTCTCTATGAAAACAAAGAAAAAGCAGCAACTTATTTAAACGAAATACGAAAAAGATCGCCCAACCTCGCTTCAGCCACAGAAACTAATGTGGATCTTGACATGATTGCCGACGAACGCAGCAAAGAGCTCTTCGGGGAAGGGCATAGATTCTTTGATATGATCCGCTGGGATAAATCTATTACCTTTAATGATGAGTTAGGCAATCTGAATGTCACACACAGAGATAAAACAATAGATCGGACATTTTATAAAACTTTGCTTCCTATTTCCATAAATGAAATATTAGCCAACCCAAAAATAAAAGATCAACAAAATCCGGGTTATTAAACACTCATCATTAAAGGAGAGCCGTTTTCCGGAAAACGGTTCTCCTTTAATGATGAATTTTTTAAAATATTTTGTCCTAAAAATCGAATCCAGACTATTTATTCTATTTTATAGATCTGAAAATCAATTATTTAAAATAAAAATCATAAAATCCTGTAACATTTTCTCAAAACCAAACGTTAGATAAGGAAATAGATATTACATATAAAATAACATTATGAAAAAAGTTTTACGTTTAGGCGCCATTGCCTTGGCCAGTGTAGTAGGTTTGAGTTCTTGTATGAAAGACAAAGATTACTTTGATGCCGGAGAGCAATTAGAGTTGGAAAAGCCTATAATAAAAGCATATGTCGATAGTATTCCGGAACTTGAAGATGCAACACTAGATGAAAACACAGGAATTTGGTATAAAGTGTTAGAAAAAGGAGAGAGAGAGCCGGAAGAGGGATCTCCTTATGAAGTACAAGAGTACCAAAATCAAAACCTAATCGCGGCTGATGCTGTGGTAGAGTATGAAGGACGATTGGTAGAAGACGGCACTGTATTCGATAAAACAACAGAAACTGAAGGAGATACGTTAGATTTGATCTTGGATTTAAATACTGGACAAACCAGACATATCACGGCATGGATGTTAAGCTTTTTGCCTAAAGAGATAGAATTTGAGGAGGAGACTTATGATTATGGTATTATCTTCGACGAAGGTTTAAGAGCCGGAGACGAAATCAGAATCGTTACCCCTTCTTTCTTTGCATACGGCAATACTCAACAAGGAAAAGTTCCGGCAAACTCGCCTTTAGACTTTACAATCAAAGTACTCGATGTCAAAAAACATGACTTGAATGATGATGGTGATGATGACGACGATGATAGTGGCGATGATGAGAACAATGAAGATAATGAATAAGGATTTAGATAATTAATCACATTGATTTGTAAAAAAGACAGGAAAAACTCCTGTCTTTTTTTATTTACTTCAAGTTCTACTCATTTTATATTATTCCATACTGTTAAATAGGATTTTGCTATCAGAAACGCAATAAAATATTTAAAAAGAAGCGGTTTGATGAAAATCACAAATATTTTTAAATACACAACAAGTTCGAATCATTATACTCTTTTACATTTTTTGCGTATGTATTTTCTATATTTGACTTAATTCGTTGCAGCCCTTTACGCTCAAAGTAAAAACTGCATTACAAAGGGTTACATTTTGATAAAAGAAAGTATTAATAGGTGAGCGGAGAGAAAAAGGTAAATACAAAAGAATTTGATCGTCAAATAGTAAGGGCGATCTCAAAAGGCGAATATTCTGTACTGAACGAAGTGTATGAACATTATTTTCCGGCTATCCGGTATATGGTTCTGCAAAACAATGGAAGCCAAGACGCAGCAAAAGATATTTTCCAAGAAGCAGTACTTTTACTTTACGACAAAATTAAAAAAGGCGACTTTGTTTTAAAAAGTAAACTCCAAACTTATTTGTATGCAGTCTGTAGAAATATCTGGCTGAAGCAACTAAGAGATCAGAATACAGCCTATAATACTTCTGATATTACCGAGTTTGAAAATGAATTAGTAGATGAAAATGCAACAGAAGAAGATAATCGCCAAGAAGAGTTCGAGAGAATGGAATCTGCTTTAAACAAATTGGGAAATCCGTGTAGGGGAATATTAACACATTTTTATATAAAAGGGAAAAGCATGAAGGAAATTAGCGAGTATTTTGGTTATACAAACGCCAGCAATGCCAAAAACCAAAAGTACAAATGCTTGCAACGGTTGAAAAAACACTTTTTCAATCCTTCATCAGAGTGAGGTAAAATGAAAGAACAAATAACAAAACAAGAATTTATAAATTGGGCAGACAACTATCTGAGAAAAGAGTTGACTGAAGAAGAGAGCGTAGAATTTGAACAATTTTGCCAAAATCACCCCTCCTATCTCTCCTTTTTTGAAGAGCATAAAACTTTTCTTAGCCTATTTAAAGATACAGAAGACCGGAAGCAGTTTTTACACTATCTGTCGGATGCCGAAAACAAATATTTTGAAAACGTTCAAAATAAAAAGAGAAAAACACCCATTATACGATTGTGGGATTCATTCACGAAGTATAAAGTAAATATTGCAATAGCTGTCCTCATTGCTTTAGTATCCGCTATTTCTACTCTTTGGCTCAGTGGGTTTTATTCTGCAATAAAAAAATCCACCTCAGATTATAGTGCTCTACGAAGAGACATGAATACAGTAAAAAAGAATGTGAATGCTCAGAATATTGCGATAAACAGTATAAACAAAGACAGTAAAGACGATGAGGATAAACATTATGGAGCCACAGGCTTTTTACTTTCTAATGAAGGGTATGCCATTACTAACTTCCACGTTATTTCAGGAGCTGATTCTATTTGGCTATATAACCATAATAACCAAATGTTTCAAGCAAGTGTGGTGCATTCAGATACAGCAAAAGACATCGCAATACTACATATAGACGATAAGGAGTTTCAAAAATCAAAGCCGGTACCTTACACCTTCAGTTCCGAAAACACGGAATTAGGTGAAGATATTTACACAATCGGCTATCCGAAAGATGAAGCAGTATACGGTCAAGGCTACTTGAGCTCAGCAACAGGATACGAAGGAGATACCATCTCTTATCAAATATCCATCCCCGTAAACCCAGGTAACAGCGGGGGACCGGTATTAGACGGCCGCGGAAATATCATAGGTATGATCAGTGGAAAGCAAACCGGATTGGAAGGTTCAGCCTTTGCTATTAAAACAAAAGCGCTCGTGGCTACTTTAGAAGATATTCCTGAAGAAAAAACTACTGGAAAGATTGAACTTAACCGTCGTAACACATTGCTCGATCTCTCAAAAACAGAACGTATTAAAGAACTCCAAAAGTATATTTATATGGTGAAAGTTCAGTAAAACAAAAGAAGCCACATGTTTTTATTCAATGCGGCTTCTTTTAATTGTACTTTCAGAAAATATTTACATCTCACTCCATTACACATTCGGCTGTGGAGTTGTTCTCAAGTACGGTTTAATCTCTTTATGCCCTTTAGGAAACTTTCCAGGAATATCTTCTGTCTTAATAGCAGGAGAAACAATTACATCCTGCCCATGCTCCCAATCCACTGGAGTAGCTACAGAATAGTTATCTGTTAACTGTAAAGAGTCGATAACCCGTAAAATTTCCGCAAAATTTCTTCCTGTAGACGCTGGATAAGTTAGAATCAATCGGACTTTCTTATCCGGATCAATAATAAAAACAGAACGGACTGTAGCTGTCGCCGAAGCATTCGGATGAATCATGTCGTATAACTCTGCCACTTTCCGATCTTCATCTGCAATGATAGGAAACTGGACATTTGTGTTTTGCGTCTCATTAATATCTTTAATCCAACCCAAGTGTCCTTCTACAGAATCTACACTTAGTGCCAACACCTTGACATCTCTCTTTTTGAACTCTTCATCCAGTTGAGCGGTCCTTCCAAGTTCTGTGGTACAAACCGGCGTAAAATCTGCCGGATGAGAGTATAATACTGCCCATTTTCCATCTATGAAATCATAAAAATCGATTTCTCCAATTGATGTTTGCGCTGTAAAATTTGGCGCTTTATCTCCTAATCTTAAACTCATTTTTTTATGTTTTTAATTTATATGAAAGGATGAATATAGAAATTATACACACAAAATACCAAAAAAAACCAAAGAAACTGTGATAATTTGACAATTAAATAAGGCACATCGCTTCATAATACCCTACAAGCCCTATAGGAGTAAGTTGATTTTCTAATTTCGGTACAAAACTTTCTTATTTTCGCCCTTTTATTCCCGCTGAAAAAATCTAAAAAACTCCTTATTTGCCTATTTATTTTTGACATAAAGCAGCAAAAAACATGTAGTAGATCTGTGAAAACAGAGTAGGTTTTACTTTATAAAATAATGATATCATTTGCATGAGCAATTTCCAAGTTTTTTGTCTTCCGTTGTCCTGCTTCTTTATCAAAATCTATTTTTGCTTTCGCTATTGCAAATACTTTCTCTTCTTCATCGATAATATGGAATACTTCTCCTTCTTCAAATTGATGAACCACTTCGAGTACACCTACGGCCAACAGGCTATTTCGGTTCAGAAGTGCTTCTTTTGCTCCTTCATCTACTTTCACAAGTCCTGTAATCAAACTCCCCGTAGCCAGCCAATTTCTCCTCAAACCCAAACGTTCCCCTTGTACTGTGCATAGCGTACCTTTTTTCCCTTGTTCGGCTTTCAGCAGACCATCTTCTTCGTCCATATTGAAAATAACTACTTCTGTTCCCAATCGGGTCGCAATACGTGCAAAATTCAGTTTCGAAGTCATTCCTCCCAGTCCTACGCCACTAACTTCATCCCGGGCTAAAGAAAGGATATTTTTATCAATTTTATCAATTTTATCAATGATGTTATCTTCTG
Organism: Bacteroidota bacterium; assembly: GCA_021794195.1. Taxonomy (GTDB): domain Bacteria; phylum Bacteroidota; class Bacteroidia; order Sphingobacteriales; family Sphingobacteriaceae; genus Sphingobacterium. The sequence goes on along the minus strand of JAJYRG010000002.1, from coordinate 60,677 downwards.
CATCCAAAACACCTCCCACCGAAGTCGCAAACAGCATTTTTTTAGCCCCAAAACCTACAGCTATCAGCGTAGCCAATTCGTCATTATCCGAAAACTTAAGCTCTTTATTGCTCACTACATCATTTTCATTGGCAATAGGGATCACATTATTTCTCCATAAGCACTCATAAGTACTTTTTAATTGCAAGAATTGATTTCTATTTGCAAAGTGTTGCCTTTCACATAAACTTTGTGCAATTTCAATATTAAAAGGCTTGAAGTATTGACCATAAGTCCGAATCAGCAAGGGATTACCAATAGCAGCAGCAGCTTTTCTTTCTACTAACGAGTTTCTATAATTTTTTAAATGCCGTTTCCCGGCAGCTACCGCCCCCGAAGAAACAATCACTATGTTGTATTCTCTTTGTAAAATAGCAGTTTGGCGTGCAATCTCTAATACGACCCTTTCGTCTATCTCCCCATTTGATGTGAGGGAAGAAGAACCAAACTTGACAACTAAAACAGGCTTATGCATGTTATTAATAATAATAATCTCAATAAAGGTTTGTAATATTAAATTACAAAGATAATGAAGGAGCTTGAGAGTTTAAATAAATCACAAAAAACAGTTTTTTCCCAATAGTGTGCTTTCACGCTTTGCTTCACTTACTTTTTTCTGTTAAAACCTTCTCTAATGCAAACATTTCATCTCTATACTTCGCTGCTTCTAAAAAATTCAAATCTTCAGATGCTTTTTCCATTTTTTTCTTGGCATCTTGAATAGACTGTTTTAAATCCTTTTCACTCATATACTGGATAATCGGATCTGCAGCTACTAGATTTGTTGATTCAGGTCCGACATAGGCTTGGGCATTTTTTACTTGATAATCTGCTACCGAAGTCTGATCTATAATCTCTTCTTTACTCTTTCCGACTGTTCGTGGGGTAATGCCATGTTCAGCATTGTAGTCCATTTGTTTTTGCCGACGGCGGTTCGTCTCTTCCAAGGTTTTCCTCATGCTTTCAGTCTCTTTATCTGCATACATGATAACATGTCCCTCACTGTTTCTTGCCGCTCTCCCTATAGTTTGAATTAAAGAACGCTCTGAACGCAGAAACCCTTCTTTGTCTGCATCCAATATAGCTACTAGGGTGACTTCCGGCAGATCCAGCCCTTCCCTCAATAAGTTTACACCTACCAATACATCAAATTCCCCCAGACGGAGTCCGCGTAATATCTCCACCCGTTCGAGAGTCTTAATTTCCGAGTGTATATAGCGTACTTTTATATTGAGTCTGCTCATATACTTTGTCAATTCTTCCGCCATACGTTTGGTAAGTGTAGTCACTAACACCCTTCCATTTTTTTGGACGGTTTTTTCAACCTCATCCAACAAATCGTCGACTTGACTCATTGCAGGCCGGACTTCAATGGATGGATCTAACAACCCTGTGGGACGAATCACCTGCTCAACTATCTCCCCTTCCGTTTGTTGCAATTCATAATCTCCCGGTGTAGCAGAAACATATATGGTTTGGTTTGCCAACGATTCAAATTCATCAAAGTTTAAAGGCCGGTTGTCCAAAGCTGCCGGTAAACGAAACCCGTTTTCAACCAACGATATTTTTCGTGATCTATCCCCTCCGTACATCGCCCGCAATTGTGGAAGAGTAACATGACTTTCGTCAATGACCAACAAATAGTCCTCAGGAAAATAATCTAATAAACAGAAAGGACGCATACCGGGTTTACGCCCGTCAAAAAAACGAGAGTAATTCTCAATACCCGAACAATACCCCAACTCTCTCATCATTTCCAAGTCATAATTTACGCGTTCTTCCAATCTCTTTGCCTCGAGCATTCTCCCTTCTGCTTCCAATTGGGCTTTTCGCTGGACTAATTCATCTTGGATCGCATAAATAGATTCCAAAAACTTATCCTTGGGCGTAACAAAAAGATTAGCTGGAAATAAAGCTATGTCCTCCATTTTTTCTATAGTCATTCCCGAGAGCGGATCAACGATACTCATTTCATCGATTTCATCCCCAAAAAAAGTCACCCGATAAGCATAATCCAAGTAGGCTGGGTACACATCTACCGTATCCCCTTTCACCCTAAATGTACCTCGTTTGAAGTCTGTAGTAGTCCGGGAATATAAAATTTCAACCAAACGATGTAAAAAAGCATTTCTACTGATAACCGTACCCACCGCAAAACGAAATATAGATCGAGAAAAATCTTCCGGGTTTCCCATTCCATAAATACATGAAACAGAAGATACAACAATTACATCCCGCCTTCCAGACATCAAAGCAGAGGTAGTGGCCAACCTTAATTTTTCAATTTCATCATTGATGGCTAAATCTTTTTCTATATACGTGTTCGTAGAAGCAATAAACGCCTCAGGTTGGTAATAATCATAATAAGAAACAAAATATTGCACAGAGTTGTTTGGAAAAAAATGTTTAAACTCCCCATAAAGCTGTGCAGCCAAGGTCTTATTATGGCTGAGCACCAAAGTCGGCCGCTCTGTTTGCTCGATAACATTAGCAATCGTGAATGTTTTTCCTGAGCCTGTCACACCCAATAAGTTTTGATGTAGCTCTCCCTCCTTTACTCCTTTTACCAGTTTCCTAATTGCACTTGGCTGATCCCCTGTGGGTTTAAATTCTGATGTTAATTGAAATTTCATGCAAATCCTTCCTATTCTTACAAAGCTATCATTTTTATCTTATATGATGTTTCAATAAATTCTCATCTTTTCAATTTACCGACTTTATTGTTTTATAAAAAAACAGAAACCAATTTTCCTTTACTCTCATAATTTTTCTTATTTTGGAAGAGAAAGCATTCAACTATGGTAACTATATTCACAGAAAAAAACAGTATCGCAAACAACTTTTTAGCAGAGTTGAGAGACGTCTCTATTCAAAAAGATCGCTTGCGTTTCCGAAAGAATTTAGAACGCTTAGGAGAAATAATAGCTTATGAAATCAGTAAAAGTTTCGAATATAGCCATAAACAAGTGCAGACTCCTTTAGGCACTGTGGACACTCATTTATTAAAAGAACAGCCGGCATTAATTACATTACTTCGCGCCGGGGTTCCTTTTCATCAAGGGTTCTTAAATATTTTTGATCATGCTGATTCTGGATTTTTCGGATCATTCCGCCACACAAAAAAAAGTGGTAAGATGGAAATGTTGAATAAATATAGTATCACACCCGAATTAAATGGAAAAATAGTGATCGTTATAGACGCTATGCTGGCTACAGGAAAAAGTATGGTCTTAACCTGTAAGGAGCTCTTAAAACAATACGACATCAAAGAACTACATATCGCAAGCATTATTGCAGCAGAAGAAGGCATACAACATGTGAAAGCTTCGATACCCCGAGCTAAAATATGGGTCGCTGATGTAGACGATGAAATGACCACAAAATCATATATAGTCCCTGGGTTAGGAGATGCAGGAGATTTGGCATATGGTGAAAAATAAACCTTTGAATAAAATAGCTATTGTAGGCCCCGAATCTACTGGAAAATCCGCTATGGCTCAATTCTTATCAAAAGAACTGAAGACAATAGCTGTTCCTGAATATGCAAGATATTATTGTGCAGAATTAAATCGGAGTTACACTCTTCAAGATGAAGTCAATATGTTTTATGGGCAAATCGCTGTAGAGGACGCCCTTACACCTTTTGCAAGAAATGAAATTCTAATTTGCGATACCACTGTATTAAATGTGAAAATCTGGTGCGATCATCTATTTGATCACACGCCCGAATATATCTTGAAAGAAATCAAACATCGGCCTTATAAGGGATACTTATTAATGGACATAGATCTTCCTTGGGAAGATGATCCCCTTAGGGATTTCCCAAACGAAAGAGCCCATTTTATGGAAGTTTGGGAGAAAGAATTAACGCTGTTAAAAGCCAATTACATAAAAGTGTCGGGCTTAAAAGAAGAACGTTTTCAAAACGGCCTGACCGCTTTAAAAAATCTACTTCTTGCTCGTTCACAAACAGATAACAAGTAGTTCCCCTGCAAAAAAGAAGAGCAAAAGTCCACTAAATTTCAAAATTTTATAAAAAATTTATGTATAATACTTGTTTTGCCTACCTTTGTTTAGATTTAGTCTAAATACATGCGGGTATTATTTCTGGTTTTAATACTTTTAATTGTTTCGTTTATCTCCCTTTTCGTAGGGAATCAGGCTATTGCTCCTTCCCGGGTTTTCGGGATGGACGAAATTCAATTTTTAGTTTTTACGGTGAGCCGAATACCTCGAACATTAGCTTTGCTTCTTTCCGGAGCCGGTATAGCAGTTGCAGGATTTATAATGCAGCAAATTGCACAAAATAAGTTTGTTTCGCCAACCACTGCGGGGTCTTTGGATGCCGCGAAACTGGGGATATTAGTGGGTTTATTGTGGTTTCCGCACTTGGGCTTGATTCAAAAAATACTCTTGTCTCTTCTTTTTTGTTTCGCTGCAGGAGTCGCTTTTATCTTACTCATCAAACGTTTAAAAATAAAAAATGTAATTCTTATTCCACTTATAGGAATTATGTTTGGTAGTATATTAAGTGCTATTGCTACATTCTTTGCTATTAAATACAATATTGTTCAAAATGTCGAAGGTTGGTTAATAGGCGATTTCTCGGGCGTGTTGCAAGGACAGTATGAAACCATTTACTTGATCTTTCCTGTAGTTATTGTCACTTACATCCTTGCCAATCAATTTACACTCATTGGAATGGGTGAAAATTTTTCGAAAAACCTGGGATTAAACTACAACACCTACATGTTTTTAGGCCTCCTTTGTGTGTCTTTAACAGTAAGTGTAACGGTAGTAACTGTGGGTACCATTCCTTTTCTGGGACTTATCGTCCCCAATGTAGTGCGTATATACAAAGGAGATAATCTTAAAAAGGTACTTCCTTTGACAGCTTGGTTTGGCGCTGTTTTTTTAGTGGTGTCAGATATATTGGGACGTATCATTATAGCTCCTTATGAAATTCCTATAGGATTAATGGTCGGCATGCTGGGCGGGCTTATTTTCTTTTTATTACTTATGCGAATCAATAAATAATGGAGAGAAAAAAAATATATATAGCACTTATCGTTTTCTTATTGTCGGCTGTAGCATTTATGACCTACGATACAGGAGTCAATTTATCTTATGTCATTCCCAAACGGTTCATCCGTCTAGGCACCATGATTATCGTCGCCAGCAGTATCGCCTATTCATCTTTGATATTCCAGACATTGACTCAAAACAAGATACTAACCCCCTCTATCATGGGGTATGAATCTGTCTTCATTTTATTGCAAACTATTATTGTCTTTATTTACGGCGATAAAACCTTTCAAGTAGTTTCCCACACATCCAATTTCTTCATTTCAATACTGGGAATGATGGTATTTTCGATGTTTATGTATATCCTTTTATTTAAACGAGGCAGAAACAACATATATCACTTGTTATTGATTGGATTGATATTGGGTACTTTGTTTGAAACCGCTGGAAAATTTATGCAAGTTATCATTGATCCGAATGAATTTAGCATTATCGAATCCCATTTATTCGCTTCATTTAACAAAATGAATACGGATCTGTTACTGGTGGCGGGCATCACTCTTGGATTGACTTTTCTTATTGGCGCACGGTATATCAAGTATTTAGACGTCATCGCACTCGGCAGAGAGCACGCGATAAATTTGGGTTTGAATTATTACAAACTTGTACAGATATACATGGTTTTGATTTCAGTGATGGTTTCGGTATCTACCGCCCTCGTAGGACCTATCACTTTTTTAGGAATACTCGTGACGAACATCACCTATCAAATCCTGAAAAGCTATAAGCATAAGTATTTACTGTTTGCTTGCTGTGTCATCTCTTGCATCACTGTTATTGTGGGGCAATTTCTAGTAGAACATGTTTTTAATTTTTCTACGGCAGTAAGTGTAATCATCAACTTTATCGGCGGTATATATTTTATTTACCTCATTATTAAAACAAGAAGGAGTTTATGATCTCTTTTGAAAATATAAAAAAAAGCTATGGAGAACGCGTCATCTTAAAAGATATCAGCGCTAAAATCCATAAAGGAAAAATCACCGCTTTAATTGGCACGAATGGGGCTGGCAAAAGTACTTTGCTCTCTATCATAAGCCGTTTGATACAAAAAGACGGAGGAAAAGTTAGCATTTATGAAAAAGAGCTAAGTAAATATAAAAACAATGAGCTGGCAAAAAGACTTTCTATCCTGCGACAAGCAAATCAAATAGACATGAAGCTCACGGTGAGAGAATTAGTTGCTTTTGGCAGATTTCCTTACTCGCAAGGACGGCTCACAAAAGCAGATAATGAAATTATAGATCGTGCCATTGATTTTTCCGAATTATCCGAATATGAACACGCTTACATAGATGAATTAAGCGGAGGGCAAAGACAGCGTGCATTCTTAGCTATGGTCATTGCACAAGACACAGAATTCATTTTATTGGACGAACCCTTAAACAACTTGGATTTAAAACATTCTATTCAAATGATGAAAACACTACGGAAAATGGTGGATGAGTTAGGCAAAACAATAGTTATTGTCATACACGAAATCAATTTTGCTTCCCATTTCGCGGATTACATCATCGCTATGAAGGACGCTAAAATAAAATACCATTTGCCCACGCACGAGTTTATTACTAAAAATAAGCTCAAAGAAATCTTTGGGATAGAATTTGATATTATCGAACACAACAAAAAGAAAATATGCAACTATTTTAATAACTAAACAAACACATCATGAATAAATTACATATAACCTTAAGCCTGGCTTGTTTTATTTTTTTCACAGCCTGCAACAACAGTTCAAGCGACACATCTTCTGATGAGAGAGAGTCGCACACAATCGAGCATAAATTAGGAAGTATAGAAGTCGTAGAAAACCCAAAAAAAATTGTCGTATTTGACTTGGGAAGTTTGGAGACACTACACGAATTAGGAATAAATGAAGAAGTAGTGGGGATACCTAAAAGAGCTTTGCCGGATTATTTAGACAGTTATAAAAATGACCCGGATGTAACAGATGTAGGTTCATTGGCAGAAGCCAACTTCGAAAAAGTAAACGCTTTAAACCCTGATCTGATTATCATCTCCGGAAGATTAGAAAAATACTATGATGAAATGAATAAAATCGCCCCTACTTTATTTTTAGAAGTAGATGCGAAAGATTATATGGGCTCATTCAAAAAGAACGCAACGACATTGGCACAGATTTTCAATAAAGATGAAGAAGCACAAGAGAAAATAGAAGATATCGAAAAAAAGATAGCAGAAGCTCAGGAAAAAACAAAAGACACGGATAAAGAAGCTTTAATTTTGCTGTATAACAACACCCGCTTCAGTGCTTATGGCAAAAACTCAAGATTCGGATTTATCCACGATGTCATGCATATAGCTCCTTCTGTAAAAGATTTAGAAGTATCCACGCATGGTCAAGTAGTGTCTAATGAGTTTATTTTAAATGCCGATCCGGATTATATTTTTATCATCGACAGAAACAAAGTGGTCAACCAGAAGGCCAGTAATCGAGATGAAATAGAAAATCCTTTGATCAAGCAAACGAAAGCCGCAAAAAACGATAAAATTATTTATTTAGATCCCGCAGTATGGTATTTGTCGGGAGGTGGACTCATCTCTACTAAAGAGATGATGGAAGAGATAGTCGATAATTTATAACATTTACAATTCTCGAAAAAGGAAGTATATTATTTTTCCTTTTTCGAGAATTATAATCAAGCTAAATAGCTTTAGTTTTTTCTGCCAACCATTGTTCTTCTTCTGGATTTAAACTTTCAGAAAGCTTTTCAAAAACCAATTTATTGTAATTGTTGAGCCAGCTTATATGTTTTTGTTCAAGGTATTGTTTGTCTACCAAAGCTGTATCTATATAGCAAAGCGTAAGTGTTTCAAAACCATAGAAATCACCAAAGCCATTACTTTCTAATTCTTTTGTCAATACTAAATTTTCAATTCGAATACCGTATTTCCCTTCTCTGTACAGTCCCGGCTCTATGGACGAAATCATTCCTTTTTCAAGAGGAATATTGGTATTAGAAGGATTAAGAATCTGAGGACCTTCATGCACATTTAAGAAAAATCCTACGCCGTGTCCGGTACCATGCCCATAGTTGCGGAAAGCATCCCAAAGAGGTTTCCGAGTGAGTGCATCTATTTGATATCCGCATGTCCCTTTCGGATAAACGGCTGTAGATCCTTCAATCATCCCTTTTAATACTAACGTATAATCCTTTTTTTCTTCATTTGTAATCCCTCCTAAAGATATTACCCGGGTAATATCTGTCGTACCATCTCTGTATTGTCCCCCCGAATCAACCAACAGAAGTCCTTTCGATTGTAAGACAGCATTGCTTTTATCGGTAGCTTTATAATGCGGAAGTGCGCCATGGGCCAAATACCCAGCTATAGTATCAAAACTAATATCCACAAAGCCTTTTTGATCGGATCGGATTTCCCTTAATTTTTCACTGATAGAAATTTCTGTTAATTCTCTTTTTTCAACATTTTCTTCCAACCATTTAAAAAATTTAGTCAACGCTACCCCATCTTTTACCATCACATTCCGAACATGCTGTATTTCCGTGTCATTTTTAACAGACTTCAACAAGGTGGAAGGATTCATTTCTTCAACAATATTCTTATCCATTAAAGCGCTATAAACAGCATAACAGGTACGCTGGGGATCTAACCACACGGTTTTGTCGCTATTCACGGCCTTTAATACTTGAAATATCTTTGTATAATTTTCAATTTTCACTCCGGCTTGCTCCAGTATGAAAATTTCTTCCGAATTGAGTTTTATCGGATCGATAAATAATGTAGCCGATTCTTGCGAAATCCATAAAAAAGATAAAACAACCGGATTACAAGGCACGTCACTTCCACGAATATTTAAAATCCATGCAACATCATCTAAAGAAGACACAACATGCATGTCTGCCTCTTTATTTCGGAGGTGCTTACGAACAAGTTTCAGCTTTTCTTTAACCGATTGTCCAACTTCCTCTACCGTTAATAAAAATGCCTTTTCTGTCGGAAGCTCAGGCCTGTCTTGCCAAATATCCGTTAAAACATCAACATTCCCTTCAATTCTGAAGCCTTTTGATTGCAATTCAGTATCAAGTACATGAGCTACCCGTACCGAGGCCAATTTTCCGTCAAAAGACACAACGGATCCTTTTGGTAAATGTTCTCCTATCCACGATACATATTCAAAAGCCCCTTGCTTTTTCAGCGGCACCAACTCAAATCCCGTTCCCTGCAACTGTTCTCCTGCCTGGACAAAGTAACGGGAGTCCGTCCATAATCCAGCAAAACTCTGTGTAATAACCAACGTTCCGGCCGAACCAGTAAAACCCGACACCCATTCTACACACTTATAGCGATCTGGCAAATATTCACTGATATGAGGATCAGATGAAGGGATAAGATAAGCATCTATCCCCCTTTCATCCATTTTTTCTCTTATTAAATTTAATTTTTCTATATGTTTCATAGTAAATCCATTTAAAAATCAATGCAAGGTAAGAAAAGTGAAGTTATTAGGGTAAGAAATTAACTTGAATAACCCTCTTTACTATTTCTACTCTTAGTATAAACTTCCTGATAAAGACGCTAGTTGTTAAAAGCTAAGTATCATCTATCCTCATAAAGCTAAATTCACTAAAAGCCCGATTTAAGTATACCTGTAGATCTTAGTCCAAATAATGTTCATATCGTCGAAGTAATGTACTATATTTACTCTTTAATTATTAAAAACAACCGAAGTTTTGAAAAATATTTTCATGCTGCGTCAAGTATTTTTTACTTTTTTTTGTGTTTTGTTTATCAGCACCGTTCATGGTCAAAATATCCATGAAAAAATACAAGATGCATATTATAAATTTGCTAATCATGCTTCTTTACAAAACGGTCAGGCTGCCTTCACCGTAATAGACAATAAAACCAAAGAAGTAATTTTTGAAAGCAACGGGCAAAAAGGAATGCCTACGGCATCCACATTAAAAGTTATCACTTCTATCACAGCTTTGGATATTTTAGGCCCTGACTTTACTTTTTCTACCTCTTTATATTACTCGGGGGACATAGATGATCAAGGCGTATTGCATGGAAACATTATTATAAAGGGCGGGGGAGATCCCACTTTGGCAAGTGAACGGTATGCTGAAGATGAATCCACCTTGCTTCAGCATTGGGAGCAAGCTATCCGCCAGGCGGGCATAAAAGAAATAGAAGGCACAATCATAGGCGACGACCGCTTATACAATGGATACCACGCTCCGGGTGGGTATAACTGGAGCGATCTAGGGAATTATTATGGAGCAGGAATATCTTCTCTTAATTGGCGGGAAAATAAAATTGGGATTAATTTTACTCCCCAAAAAATCAAAGAAGAAGCCCGTCTCATCCCTCCGGCAAAACAGTTCAACTATCTTACTTTCATCAATGAAGTTACGACCGGATCTTTGGGGTCTGGAGACAATGTTTATGGTTTCTCTGCGCCTTATTCTTCGATCATTTTTCTACGGGGATCTTATGGTTCTGATTTAAAAAAAACCATTGAACTCTCCTCACCTAATCCAGCTCAAGATGCGGCCTACGCTTTATACACAAAATTAAACAACGTCCACATTTCTGTATCGGAAAAACCTCATAGCCTAAACCCTTTAGTCGAGGCTCCCACATTAGATCAAGATAAAAAGCTTTTACACAAACACACGTCCCCTCCATTACATGAAATTATATATTGGTTTAATAAAAAAAGCATCAATCTATATGGAGAAGCGTTATTAATAGCTATAGGTAAACAACAAGCCGGAGCAACAAATATTCAAAAATCAAGCCAAATCGTTCAAAATTATTGGCACCAAAAGCTTTCTATTCCAAAAGAAGAGATTAAAACATATGACGGCTCAGGTTTGTCACAACAAAACCGGGTCACTACAAATGCTATGACCCAGATCATGCATTATGCTAAAAGTCAAAAATGGTTTCCTGTTTTTGCTAAAAGTCTCCCGAATATAAATAAAATGAAAATGAAAAGTGGAACTATAGGCGGCACATTGGGTTATACAGGCTATCAAACTTCGACACAAAATAAAGAGGTAGCTTTCAGTTTATTGATCAATAATTATCATGGGAACAGTCAAGCTATGAGACAGCGTATGTTCCATTTATTAAACGTATTAAAATAACAAAAAAATAGACCAAAACAATGAAGAAAAGCAAACGTAAAAAAGAAGCTTTAAAATACCATTCCCAAGGAAGGCCTGGTAAAATAGAAGTAGTCCCTACGAAGCCTCACAGTTCGCAGCGGGATTTATCTTTAGCTTATTCTCCGGGGGTTGCGGAAGCTTGTTTAGCTATTGCAGAAAAGGAAGAAGATGCATATAAATATACCACAAAAGGCAATTTAGTAGCTGTGATCAGCAATGGAACAGCAGTATTAGGCCTGGGTGATATTGGGCCGCAGGCAAGTAAACCGGTCATGGAAGGAAAGGGTTTGTTATTTAAAATTTTTGCAGACATTGATGTATTTGACATCGAATTAGACACAAAAAATGTAGATGAATTCATTAAGATAGTTAAAGCGTTGGAACCTACTTTTGGGGGAATAAACCTTGAAGATATCAAAGCTCCAGAGTGTTTTGAAATTGAAGAAAGATTAAAAGCTGAATGCAACATCCCGGTGATGCATGACGATCAGCACGGCACAGCTATTATCTCAGGTGCTGCCCTATTAAACGCTTGTGAGCTGCAAAACAAAAAGCTTAGAGATTGTAAAATTGTCGTCAACGGAGCAGGCGCAGCAGCCATGTCTTGTACGGATATTTATATTAGCCTGGGTGCACAAAAAGAAAACGTCGTCATGCTGGACAGCAAAGGTGTAATCCGAAGAGATCGAAAAGGCTTAGATGCGAATAAAGCCCGACAAGCTACAGACAGGGATATTCATACTTTAGAAGAAGCCATTAAAGATGCGGATGTCTTCATCGGTTTATCCAAAGAAGATATTTTGACCACAGAAATGCTCAAAATGATGAATAAAAATCCCATCGTACTTGCTATGGCAAACCCCAACCCCGAAATTGATTATAACCTAGTAGTTGCTACGAGAGATGATGTGGTTATGGGTACAGGACGTTCTGATTTTCCAAACCAGGTAAATAACGTTTTAGGGTTTCCATACATATTCCGCGGGGCGCTGGATGTACGCTCTACTGTTATAAATGAAGAAATGAAATTAGCTGCTGTAAAAGCGTTAGCCGATCTCGCAAAAAAAGCTGTACCTGAAGAAGTAAACCAAGCTTACGACGAAACAAACTTACGTTTCGGCAAAGATTATATCATTCCAAAACCTACGGATCCGCGGTTAATCACGGAAGTATCTGTCGCCGTAGCAAAAGCAGCTATTGCCTCCGGAGCAGCAAGACATGAAATTAAAGACTGGGAAGCCTACAGAGAAAAACTTCGCAAAAGATTGGGCCGGGATGAAGGATTAATGCGAAAACTGACAGAAAGAGCAAAACGAAATCCCAAACGAGTGGTTTTTGCTGAGGCAGACAATTATAAAACACTCCGCGCAGCACAAATCGTAAAAGAAGAAAACATTGCTATCCCTATCTTATTGGGCAATACAAAAATTATAAAAAGCTTGATCGAAGAGTATGCTTTCGACTTAAAGGGAGTAGAAATGATAGATCCTACTCAAGAAGTGGATTCCGAACGATTTAAAAAATATGTGGAACACCTCTATCATAAAAGACAAAGACGTGGAGTATCCCGAACCGATGCACGAAAACTCATGATCAACCGCAACTACTTTGCTGCCAGCATGGTCGAATTTGGAGATGCCGATACGTTGATTTCTGGACTGACGAAAAACTATGCTCCAACTATACGGCCCGCACTACAAGTTATCGGGGTAAAAGAAGGAAGCCGCGTAGCAGGGATGTACATGATGATTACAGAAAAAGGAACCCTGTTTTTTGGAGATACCACTATCAATGAAAATCCAAGCAGTCAAGAATTAGCAGAAATAACCGTACTTCTGCATGATGCAGTATCCAGATATGGTATCAAACCCCGAATCGCTTTGTTATCGTATTCTAACTTTGGCTCAAACGAAGGCGTCATTGCCAACAAAGTAAGAGAAGCTGTAAATATACTCCATAAAGAACGGAAAGAAATAATCGCTGACGGGGATATCCAGGCAAACTTTGCTTTAAATCCAAAGTTACTCAGCAGTAATTTCCCCTTTAGTACATTAGATGGGGAGATGGCAAACACACTTATATTCCCAAACCTTGAATCAGGTAACATTGCTTATAAACTCCTTCAAGAAGCAGGAGGAGCAGAAGCTGTAGGCCCCATCTTGTTGGGAATGAATAAGCCCATCCATGTATTGCAATTAGATAGTTCTGTACGTGAAATTGTCAATATGGTAACGATTGCGGTAGTGGATGTACAGGCTCATGAAAAAAATAAAATATAAATTATGTATGAATATTTACGTGGGAGCGTCATCACTAAAGCTCCCACTTATGTTGTTTTAGAGGTAGGGGGTATCGGGTATTACGTGCACATTACACTTTCTACTTATTCTCAGATTAAAGATGTAGATGAATGTAAGCTTTTTATTTCCTTTCAAGTGAGAGAAGATGCGCATAATTTATACGGATTTGCCACTGAAGAGGAAAGACAACTTTTCACTCACCTTATTTCCATTTCCGGTATAGGTCCCAGTACTGGACGTATGATGCTTTCATCAAGTACTTCAGAAGAGTTACAACGGGCTATCATTAACGGCGAAGTAGAAACAATGAAAAAAATAAAGGGAATAGGCCCTAAAACTGCTCAACGGATTATCTTAGAACTACAGGATAAACTTAAAAAGACAGATGAAGGTGTGTCGGGTGGTTCTATTTCAGACACAAAGCCCAATGTAGTAGAAGAAGCACTATCTGCTCTCATTTTATTAGGTTTCGCCAAAAAAACTGCCGATAAAGCTTTGCAAACAATTTATAAGCAAAACAACGACCTAAGTGTAGAAGCATTAATTAAAGCTGCCCTTAAGAAATTATGATTTATTGTGTCAAAATTAAAGATTTAAGTTTTTTTAACACTTTAAAAACATAAATCATTCAGTTTATATTGGTTTTAATTGTAAAAAAATTGATATTTACACTTTAGGCCATAATTAACTGAAGTAAAATTGGATCAAATTCCTATAGCGGGCAGACTCTTTTGGGTAATTATACTCTGTTTTTGTTTCTCTGGTTTACCTAACAACGGTTTAGCTCAGTCGTTAGATAAAGAAGAGAAAGATTCTATAAGATTAGTTTATCCTTTTCACGACGATCCTTTTTTACGATTACATAATACTTATAAGCCAATAAGTTTAAAACCGCCTAAAAATATCCAACGCGAAATTTTATTCGATCCCATCAGCAAACAATATAGAATACGGGAAAAACTGGGAACAAAAGAATACCGTCCCCCCTTGTATATGACTATTCCCGAATACAAAGATTTAATTTATAAAAGTGATGAAAAGGAATATTGGGAATCTTTATCACACAAGAAGCTGCAACAAGAACGGGAAAGAAGGTTAATTCCGCAAATAGAAGTGGAAAGCCCAGCTTTCGAAAAAATATTTGGCGGGAATATTATTGATATCCGTCCGAAGGGAAGTTTAGACCTCAGACTTATTGGCCAGCATAATAAAAACCAAAACCCGTTGCTTAGTGAGTACCAACGTAAACAGTGGGGTATCGATTTTGATCAGAATATCAATTTAAATTTGGCGGGCAGTGTGGGGGAGCGAGTAAATGTAAATGCTAATTTTAATTCAAGAGCACAGTTTGATTTTGAAAATCAGGTACGGTTTGATTATGTGGGTGAAGATGATGCTATCCTGCAACGATTGGAAATAGGAAATGTCAATCTACCTCTCACCTCTACCTTGATTCAAGGCAGCGAATCCCTTTTTGGAGTGAAGGCACAACTGCAATTTGGTAAGTTAGACTTTACGGGAGTACTGTCACAACAAAGGTCGCGGCAGCAGGAGTTCACTATTTCCCGAGGAAATCGTGAAACAGACTTCAGTATAGAGTTGGCAGAATATGAAGAAAATCAACATTTCTTTTTAGCTCAATATTTTCGTGAAAACTTCAACAAAAGTTTGGAACACGCCCCCATTATTAATTCACCAGTAAATATTACACAAATCGAGGTTTGGATAAACAATCGAAGCAACTCTTATGAACATGCAAGAGACGTTCTTGCCTTAATGGATATTGGTGAATATAATCCTCATAGCAATACGTTGATAAATCAAGGAAACTCCAGGCTTCCCTCCTCGGGAATTCCCGGAGATCCGAACACACCTACCTCCAATGATTTGTTAAGCCAATTGGGAGAAAGTGGAAGAGAGTCAAACGGAAGTTTTATAAAGTCCTTTTTTGCGCCAGCTGGCGGCGAAGATAATTATTCCAAACTTTCAAATGCCAGAAAACTTGAAGAAGGAAGAGATTATACTCTCAATAGAAGACTAGGATACATATCTTTAAGACATCATTTGACAGGCGACCAAGTCTTATCCGTAGCCTATAAGTACATCGCAAACGGCAGAGAGTATCAAGTTGGAGAGTTTTCCACAGATGTACCGGTCACTCCTTCAAATCCAAAAATGCTTTATACCAAACTTCTAAAAGGAGAAGTCATCAACACAAACTTACCCGTATGGGATCTGATGATGAAAAACGTTTATTCCATACATGCAACGAACATTTCAGAGCAGGATTTTTTCGCACAGATTTATAGGATAGAGAACGAAAGTGGAGCAGAAAGACCAGCAATATATGAGGGGCAAAATACAGCTGAAAAAACATGGTTACAAGTCTTCGCATTAGATAGAGTAACTCATAATTTTGGTTCGGGCGCAGACGGGTTATTTGATTTTATCGATTCTGTAACTGTTGATTCTAAACTCGGTAAAATTATCATTCCCTTAGTTGAGCCTCTGGGTAAAGATCTGGAAGCCCAGTTTTCAGATTCTGAGCAAGATTTAATAGAAAAATATACTTTCTCTGAACTTTACTCCGAAACACAATCCGATGCCGTTAAAAATCACCCCGAAAAGAACAGATATGTCTTAAAAGGACGTTATAATGCCGGATCCGGCAGTGAGTTTCAATTGGGAGCACTCAATCTGCGTCCCGGTTCTCTGCGGGTGATGGCAGGAGGAGCTCTTCTGCAAGAAGGAGAAGATTATATGGTAGATTACCAATTGGGCAATTTAAGAATTCTTAACGAAGCTTTAGTCGCTTCAGGGCAGCCCATAACAGTTAGTTTAGAAGATGATGGGATGTCTTCTCTCCAACAAAAAAGTTTTTTAGGAGGTAGATTTGATTATTATGCCAACGAAAACTTACAGTTCGGAGCCACCGCACTGCACATGACGGAAAAACCTTTGTCAGAAAAAGTGACCATCGGAAACGAACCCATATCCAACACCATGCTTGGAGCTGATATTACCTACAGTACTCCATCGAGATGGTTAACCAGAATGGTCGATAAAATACCTTTTATCAGTACAAAAGAAGAATCTAATATTTCCTTTTATGGTGAATATGCACACTTTCTTCCCGGGCATCCCAAAGGCTTGAATACAGATAATGAGCAATCGGGAACAACCTATATTGATGATTTTGAACAAAGTGTTTCTTATATAGACCTCAAAGCCCAATACAACTGGCAAATTTCGAGTACCCCCCGGATGTTTCCCGAGTCTGATCTCTCTGATGACTTAGCCTATGGGTTCAACCGGGCACGGATGGCATTTTATAATATTGATCCTGTATTTTATATACAGCGATCAAGAGATAATCCAGGCCTATCCATACAACAGCTAAAAGATCCACGCGTACGTCTGATTTATGAGCAAGACGTATTCCCTTTTAAAGAGCCTGTATCTGGCCAGCCGACACCTATTACCACCTTGGATATAACGTACTATCCAAAAAAAAGAGGACCTTATAATTATAGAACCAACGATATAAATAATGACGGAACCTTGCAAAACCCTAAATCAAACTGGGGTGGGATGTTTAGAGGAATAGATCAGAATGATTTTGAAGCCCAGAACATCGAATTCATCGAAATGTGGATGATGGATCCTTTATTGACAAACCCCCACAGTAGTGGCGGAGACATATACATAAATTTAGGAAATATTTCAGAAGATATTCTAAAAGACGGAAGAAAATCTTTAGAAAATGCAGTGCCAGTAAATGGAGATATGTCATTAGTCGATAAAACAAATTGGGGGTACGTCAGCAAAAATCAACCGGCTATCCAAGCTTTCGACAATAATCCTGACAATCGTGCTAAACAAGATGTAGGTTTAGATGGGATGGGAAATCAAGAAGAAACAGAATTCCACCAAAACTTTTTAAATCAAATGGAAGGGATGCTTAACCCAGAAGCGATGACCGAACTGCATAATGATCCTTCAAGTGATGACTATATATATTTTAGAGGCAAGCATTTCTCCTCAGATGTAGGTATTCTGAAAAGATATGAAAAGTTTAATGGTTTGGAAGGCAATTCCCGAACAAACGAACAGTCACAGGCTGACTTTGGGGTAGAGACCTCCTCTAATACACTCTTGCCTGACGGTGAAGATGTAAACCGGGATAACACGATGCATGAAAATGATAATTACTATCAATATCGGTTATCCACCCGACCACAAGACTTCGAAGTAGGAAAAAATTTTATCGTAGATAAACAAACGACTAACAGCACCTTAGTGGACGGCTCCCAAGAAGAAGTAACTTGGTACAAAATACGTATTCCGATCAGTGAATACGAAAGTAAATATGGAAGTATCGATGATTTTAAATCCATCCGGTTCATTCGGATGTTCTTAACTGACTATGAAGATACAACAGTGCTCAGATTGGCAAAATTTCAACTCGTCCGCGGAGAATGGAGGAAATATAATAGTGAAGATATTGCCAGTAAAGTAATAAGCGACCCCTCCATGGGAGCAGTGAGTACAGATAATTCCACCTATCATGTTTCCCATGTCAATATAGAGGAAAACAGCGGAAGGGAACCCATTCCATACGTAGTTCCCCCCGGAATCAACAGGCAAATCGATTGGCAGAACAATAATTTGGATGTGCAGCTCAACGAACAAGCCTTATCTTTGGAAGTTAACGATTTGAAAGACGGCTACGGCCGGGCAGCTTACAAAATGTCTTCTCATGATTTCAGAGCTTACGGACGATTAAAAATGTTCATCCATGCGGAGGGCGAGTACCTAAGAGCAGGTGATTTCAGAGCTTTTCTACGGATAGGTACAGATGATAGATATAACTATTATGAATACGATATGCCTTTATCCATCACTCCATATGGAACTACCTCTCCGGATAGAGTGTGGCCGGAGGAGAACCGGATGGAAATTCGAATTAAGTTATTTCAAGAAGCAAAAATGGCAAGGGAAAATGCCCTCTACAATGGCCAACCCTGGCCTCACGATATTCCTTTTGAATACCAAGACGGAGAAAACCGCATCGTCGTGCTGGGCAACCCTGATATCAGTAAAGTACGTTTCTATATGGTTGGGGTGAGAAACCCTCTCAAAGGCTCTACAACCAGCACTGATTTAGATGATGGGAGAGAGTTGTCAGGAGTATTCTGGTTTAATGAGCTACGCTTAACCGATTTTGATGACCAAGGCGGCTGGGCAGCTTCGGCGCAGATGGACATAAAATTAGCCGACTTTGCAAATATTGCTTTCTCAGGCACAAAAACATCCATGGGGTTCGGATATATCAATCAACGATTTCATGAGAGAAGCCGTTCAGAAGATCTGCTTTTAGATATTACAACCAATGCCGAATTAGGAAAGTTCTTCCACCCCAGGCATGGAGTTGTAATTCCATTTTACTTTAACTATTCAAAACAACAGTCTACGCCAGAGTATAACCCCATCAATCCGGATATAGAACTCAATACCGCATTACAAAATCTATCCCGCTCTCAACAAGACTCTTTATTACGCTTGGTTCAAGACTATACCTCTCGCAAGAGCTTTAGTTTCAATAATGTTCGGAAAATTAATACCGATACTGAAAAAACAATCAAACCCTGGCATATAGAAAACTTCAGTGTAAGCTATGCCTTCTCTGAGTACAACCACCGTGATCATAATACGGCAGTTTCACTCCAAAAAACATATAGAGGAGCTTTAGATTACAATTATTCCAGCCGTGAGGAATTTGTCGTCGAACCTTTTAAATGGGTAAGATCTGACTATCTGAAAATATTTAAAGATTTAAACTTCAATTTATTACCCAGCCTTCTCAACTTTAGAATGGATGTCAATCGTGTGTACAACGAAAATACTTTGAGAGATAATACGACAGACAATCTGTTGCCTACTTATTTCAATAAAAACTTCAATATGAACCGTATTTATGGGATAAGTTGGGATTTAACTAAATCGATACGTTTGGATTTCAACGCCACAAATTATTCTATTATAGATGAACCGGATGGACGGCTGAACGGCATCAAAAGAGATACGGTATGGTCTAATTTTTGGAAAATGGGACGTACGTCCGATTATAATCATATGATGAATCTGACCTATTCTCTCCCAATCAACAAAATACCTTATTTAGAATGGGTTGATATAGAAGCACGATACGGTACGCAATTCAATTGGCAAAGCGAGCCTTTGCTCTCTTTGCAATCTCCAGATATGAGCTTAGGCAACAGTATTCAAAATAATAGAACAATACAAATTAATCCGCGTTTAGATATGAATAAGCTTTATGAAAAATTCAACTTTATTCGGCGTAACAGGGGAAGGGGGGCCTCCGGATCAGGTGCTTTTTTCACACAACTGCTTACAGGTATCCGAAAAATAGAGGGCGCCTATACCCGAATCGAAGGAACATATCTGCCTGGATACCTCCCAAAGACAAACCTCTTAGGGTATGATTTCGACAAAAGCGCACCGGGATGGAGCTTTTTAATGGGAAGTCAAAGGGATATCTTGTCTTCTGCTTTCGAAAAAGGATGGATAAGTAACGACACTTTACAGTCCCAAATGTATACCAAAACGTATGCAGAAAACCTTTCTGCTCTCGTTAATTTTGAACCTATCAAAGATTTACGTATAGATTTAATAGCTACCCGAGTGGATAATCACAATTATTCGGCAGCTTTTGAAACAGATCCAAATACCGATCAATTGACACGCACAGCACCGTATGTTACAGGCAACTACAACATTTCTCAGATAGCCATCCGAACTTCATTCAAAAATCACAAAACCCTATTCCGGGAATTTGAAGAACACAGGCAAACCATTTCGCATATACTGGCAGAAGATAACATTAATTCTGTGGGCCAAGATTCTGAAATGTATGCCGACGGATATGGTAAGTCTCAACAAGATGTAGTTGTCAATTCTTTTTTAAGCACATATTTAGGAAAAAACTTATCGAGCAGCAGCCTAAACAAAAAACCAACTATTCCTTTACCAAACTGGCGTATAAATTATAATGGGTTAGGAAAGCTTCCACTCTTACGGGAAATATTTAATAATATAAGTATCCATCATGGTTACAATTCTCAATATGTTATCTCTGGATACAATTCCGTATTGAGATATCAAGAAGTCTCAGAAATGCCAAGTGCACGGGATGGAGATAATAACTTTCTGCCAAAAAACTTGTACCAAGAGGTCTCTATTATCGATCAATTTTTACCCTTGATAGGGGCTGATATTCGGTTTAAAAATAACATTTCCGCAAATTCGGAGTACAGGACTTCTCGAAATCTAAATTTCAGCTTACAAAACAGCCAAATGGCAATGATGACAGATGATGCTTTTGTATTCGGCATGGGATATCGAAAAAACAACACCAAGCTTCCCTTCGGATGGTTTGGAGATAAACAATGGACAAATGATGTGAATTTTAAGTTAGACGTAGCTGTTAATGACCGGAAAACTGTCGTCTATAGATCGGATCTCAATCAAACAGAAATATCTGGTGGTAATAAAAGCATTAGTTTTAACCCTACATTAGATTTTACTCTCAACCAAATGTATAATATCAGCTTTTTCTATAACTCCAATGTTGTAAGGCCTTATACATCTCAAAATTTTGCCACCGCTTACACTTATTTTGGTATAAACCTAAGATTGATAATGCAGTAATGTTAAACTTTTTTCACTCATTTATTACACCAAACAACGCTCTAGACCCTTTTTTCAATCGCTTATACATTTACTCGCTTTTATACCCCTGCATTTTCTATTCCCCATCACCCTCTTCTTGAATTGACCAAATACGTACTGTTTTATCATCGCTTACAGAAATAAGCCATTCTCGATAGTCAGACCAAATACAAGCATTAATAGAAAGCATATGCGCATCAAACTTCCGATCACGAGAAATATTCCTTAATAGTTTTAAGCCGTCTTGAGCCCAGACTTTGGTTGTTTTATCTCTACTGACAGTCGCTAACCACTCTTTCGTCGGATGCTTAACAATATCATATACGGTAAACATATGAGGCACTAAAGATCGCTCGCTTCGTAAAGTCGGCAACTCTAAAACATACATCTTTGCATCCCGCCCGCCTGAATACAATTTTCCATCTTCTATCAATAAACTGGTTACCGGACGGGAATGGATATTCTTCGAACCCAGATGTTCAAAATCCAAAAAAGAATATACATGTATCCAACCTTCTTTATCCCCAAAACAAATATACGATTTATCAGGATCGGGCTCAATGACCCGAACTGTATTTTCACTGACTTTAAAACGGCTCAAGAGTTTATGACTTTCTAAGCTCCATACATAGGCATATCCATCCTCGCCTGTAGCAATGATTTCTTTTTTTCCAGGCAAAGTTTTTACCGAGAAAACTGCTCCCGAATCTACTTTTAATGAAGCTACTAATTCTTGATTATCGATATCAATCAAATAAATATCCCCTGTTCTTAAAGCAGCAGCAAGTATATTTGAGCCCGGAATAAGATGCAAATGATACACTGAAGCGGGGACCGAACAAAGAATACGTTTGAAAGTCATTTTTTCCAGATCCCATTCAACAATACCTTTATCATTACCTGCTGTAAATAAAAATCGAGGATCATAACTTGATGCAAGAGTATAAATTGGATTTTGATGACCAATTAATGTAGCTACTAAATTTGCTTTCATTCGCCCAACATAAAAAAAGTGCTGGTAAATACACAGCACTTTTATTTTTGATTCAGAAATATGACATCAATTAGATTATCGATGGCGGTTTTCCAAGTTTTTCGAAATAGTTTTTAAGTCTATGTTTTTTTCTCTTAACAACACCAAAAGGTGGAAAAGCAAATCTGAAGTTTCATTAATAAAATCTTCTTCAGTTTCGCTCAGAGCAGCTATGACCGTTTCCACAGCTTCTTCTCCTACTTTTTGAGCAATTTTTTCTATACCTTTTTCATGTAGTTTATTGACATAAGATTTTTTTTGAGGAAAGACGTACCGATCGTTCACAATATGTTCAAGCTTGAAGATAAAGTTCTGCGAATACTCTGTATCAAAACAGGAGCGTGAACCTGTGTGGCAGGTAGGTCCATGAGGATTTACCCAAATAAGCAGCGTATCCTGATCACAGTCCACTGCAAAGTCTACCATTTCTAAAAAATTCCCACTTTCCTCGCCCTTTGTCCATAACCTTTCTTTACTTCTGGAAAAAAAAGTCACTTTCTTCTCTTCCTGTGTCTTTGACCACGCTTCTTCATTCATATAGCCCAACATTAATACTTCTAATGTTTGGGCATCTTGTATAATTGCGGGTATCAACCCTTGCCCTTTTTCAAAGTCAATCATAATATATTTATTAGATCTTTACCGGAATGCCCCTTTCTTTCAGCTTGATTTTTAATTCAGGGATCTTAACTTCACCAAAATGAAAAATAGAAGCAGCCAGAGCAGCATCCACATCTGCCTCTTGAAAAACCTCTAAAAAGCTATCTATTGAGCCCGCTCCGCCCGACGCAATAACAGGGATATCCAGCAACTGATTAATCGTTTTCAAGAGAACTATATCAAAACCATCTTTTGTACCGTCTTTATCCATAGAAGTCAAGAGAATTTCTCCAGCTCCTCTTTCCTGGGCTTCTTTTGCCCATTTTTCAACAGTTACAGGAGCTTTTTCTTTTCCTCCACTTAAATAAACCCAATTTTTCTTATCTACATTTTTACTGTCTATAGCTACCACAAGGATTTCCGAACCAAACTCCTTTGCTACTTCCTCTATTAGCGCGGGATTTTTGACAGCTGCCGAATTGATAGACACCTTATTTACTCCAGCCTTCAACATTCTCTCCACATCTTCGAGCTTCCGTATCCCTCCCCCGATCGTAAAAGGAATGTCAATTTGTTTAGAAATTGTTTTTACAAGATGTAATGTCGTTTCGCGGCTTTCCTCATTGGCGGCAATATCTAATAAGACCAGTTCATCTGCTCCTTCCTCTGAATATTTCAATGCCAACTCTATGGGATCACCCGCATCCTTTAGCCCAAAAAAATTAACCCCTTTGACGGTACGCCCTTCTTTTACATCCAAACAAGGAATAATCCGTTTGTTTTTCATTTTAAAATTTTATCAGCGATTTTAAATTCCATTCTTTAATCTCTTCAATGCTAACTTTATCTTCATAAATCGCCCGCCCTACGACACAAGATTCCATTTTTTCCAAATCAGCCAAGGCTTGTATATCTTTCATAGAACTGATTCCCCCTGAGCCTATAAGTTTAATAATAGGACTATGATCCAATAGCTTTTTATAAAGTTCGACCCCTGCCCCGCCTAATTTACCGTCTTTACTGATATCTGTACACAAAAAACGATAAAAACCTAAACTCAGGCAACGATCTATATATTCTTTTAATTTGATAGAGGAGCTCTCTAACCATCCTGAATATTTTATCACTTCATCTAATACATCAATAGCAATGACAATACGATCTGTATACTTTATCCTTCCTATATTTAGGTTACTTAATTCTTCTAAAAAATCGGGGTTAGTAATGGCTTGGGTACCTACTATTACTCTAAAAACCCCGCCATCGATCAATCTCTTTATCATATCGATGCTTCGAACCCCTCCTCCATATTGCACTTTCATTTCCGTTTTCTGAACAATATCGAAAAGATAAGACTGATTGCTCAAATCTCCTTTCGCGCCATTCAAGTCAATAATGTGTACAATTTCGGTTCCGTTGGCATAGTATTTTTCAATCTGTTCCTCCAAAGATGTATCATAGGTCGTAACCTCATTATAATCTCCTTCTCGCAATCGCACCACTTTCTTATCTAAAACATCAATAGCCGGTATGATATACATATTTTCAAAAGTTAAATTCCAATTCAAACAAAGATATTTTCTTCGCTTTTAATATTTATAAGTGTGTAAAATTAATCATCTATTTTGACACCAAAGAAATTTGTTTTAGATTAAAATCTACAACAAACCTTTAGTACTCGGTAAACGCATATTGTTCACATCTCTTCTTATGGCTGTACGAATTGCTTTTGCAAAAGCTTTAAAAATAGCCTCAATCTTATGGTGTTCATTATGCCCTTCAGCTTTTATATTCAAATTACATTTTGCCCCATCTGAAAAAGACTTGAAAAAGTGAGAGAACATTTCCGTAGGCATATCGCCTATTTTTTCCCGCGTAAATTCTGCATTCCATACCAGCCAACTCCTTCCTCCGAAATCTAAAGCTACCTGCGCCAGACAATCGTCCATAGGCAATGTAAAGCCATACCGCTCAATACCCAGTTTGTCACCGAGTACTTTTCGAAAAAGCTCTCCAAGAGCAATTCCTGTATCCTCAATCGTATGGTGTTCATCTATATGCAAGTCTCCCTTTGTCTTTATAGTCAAATCTACATTTCCATGGCGGGCTATTTGATCGAGCATATGATCAAAGAACGGCAATCCTGTAGAAATATCAGCTTTTCCCGTACCGTCTAAATGAAGCTCCATCTGTATATCTGTTTCACTGGTTTTTCGAGAAAGGCTTCCAGATCGGCGTTTTAATTTCAAAAACTCATAAATATCCTGCCAATCTTGCGTTTCCAGAGCTACAGCCCTTTCTTGGAAATCAATACCTTCAGACTCTCCTAAACCATCATCATTTCTCAGCCATAAAGCTTTACAACCCAAATTTTCCGCCAATTTCACATCATTTATTCTATCTCCTATCACATAGGAATCAGCAAGATTATACTTTTCTTTATCCTGATATTCTTGCAACATACCTATTGATGGCTTTCTCGTGTCCGCATTCTCATGTGGAAAAGTCCGATCAATATGCTGACGTGCAAAATGCACCCCTTCATCTTCAAAAGTCTGCAAAATAAAATTATGAACCGGCCAAAAGTTTTTTTCGGGGTGAGAGGCTGTACCTAAACCGTCTTGATTGGATACCAATATTAATTCGAAATCCAGCTCTTGAGCAATTTTGGGCAAATACTGTAAAGCTTTGGGATAAAATCTTAATTTCTCGAAAGAGTCAATTTGCTCGTCTTCAGGCTCTAATATCAGTGTCCCATCTCTATCGATAAATAAAAGTGTTTTTTTCATTTTCTGTTTTGAAAATTAATCTTCATAAAAATTTTTTATCTCGCGAAGCAAAAGTGCATTTTCTTCAGGCGCTCCAATCGTAATCCGTAACCCCTGTTCGCAAAGAGCTTGATTCGAACGATCACGTACAATTACACCCTTTTTTTTCAGATGTATAAACAATTCCTTAGCCTTCTCAAATTTAGCAAGGATAAAATTTGCATCTGAGGGATATACTTTTTTTACTTGGGCTATATTTTCTAACTCTTGGGTAATAGATTCCCGCTCTTTCACTACTTCTTGGATCCATTGATTCACCTGTTCCACCCCATCGAGAGCTTTCATCACCATCTCCTGCGTAGCTTGATTAATATTATAGGGGGGTTTTACTCTATTCATTAAGTTAATAATCCCTTTATTCGCAAAAGCCAAACCTAAACGTAAAGCTGCTAATCCCCAAGCTTTTGATAAAGTCTGTAGTATTACCAAATTAGGAAATTCAGGCAGCGTATATGTAAAGGAACGCTGCTTTGAAAAGTTTATATAAGCCTCATCTACTACGACAATCCCATCAAAATTAACTAATATTGTTTCAATATCCTGTGCTTTTATACTGTTTCCGGTAGGGTTATTGGGCGAACAGATAAAAATCATTTTAGTATTTTGATCAATGGAGGCTGCAATCTCATCTAAATTCAATTGATAATCGGCGGTAAGAGGTACTTTTTTACAATATACATCATTGATCTGAGCCGACACCTCGTACATACCATATGTAGGCGGAACTAAAACAACATTGTCAATACCAGGTTGACAAAATATCCTAAACAAAAGATCTATTGCTTCATCGCTTCCGTTTCCTAAGAAAATATAGTCTTTAGGAACCCCTTTAATATCGGCTAATTTCTCTTTCAATTTATTCTGCAAAGGATCGGGGTATCTATTATAGTTTCCTATTACCGGAGAGCCAAAAGCATTTTCGTTTGCATCTAACATAACCGAAGCATCACCGGAAAACTCATTTCTCGCAGAAGAATAAGGTTGTAATCTGCGAATATTGTTTCTAACCAGCTTATTTACATCAAAAGCCATAAAAATTCATAAAATGTGAAATGTAAAGATGCAGAAAAATCTTGATAATCGCTATATTGAATAAGAGCTTCCTTCTACAGTGAGTTCTGTATTAGTAAATACAGAGCGCGCTTCTTCAAGAAAAGGCTCAAATTCTTTATACCGGGATGAATAATGCCCGATTAACAGTTTACCTGCTTGTGCAGCTGCCGCTACTTCTCCCGCTTCAAGTGCAGTTGTATGAAGTGTAATCTCAGCCCGATCTTTCAGTTCATCTAAAAAAGTAGCTTCATGATATAGTAATGAAACATTTTTAATAAAAGGGATATAAGAGTCATCTGCACGGGTATCTGAACAAAAGGCATAACTCCGCAATTTAGGTGTCGGATGCGTTAATTCTTCATGTGTAAATATACGACCCGCCGTATCAATATAATCACCTCCATTCTTGATTTCTGCTAATTGCCCGACGGGTATCTGTAGCTCTTCGATTTTTTCTTTAATTAGATTTGGTTTTTTTTCTTTTTCATCAAATCGAAAACCTGTACAGGGGATCCGGTGCTTGAGCGGAAAACTCTGCACTTTTATCTCTTTCGTATCAAGTAGTAATGCTGGTTTTTCGGGATCAGTTTCTATAAACCGTAATGGATATTTTATTGTACTTTGCGCATACAAAAAATGCATATCCAAAATTTCTTTTAATCCTTTTGGACCATAAACGGTAAGGGGGCGTTCCCGCCCTGCCAGATTCATAGATGATAACAAACCAGCCAAGCCAAAATAATGATCTCCATGAAGATGACTAATAAATATATGTTGGATCTTATTCGTTTTTATTCCATGCTGAACTAGCCGGTGTTGGGTCCCCTCCCCACAGTCTACTAAAAACAACTGTTGATTATGATTAATTAATTGTGCCGTAGGGTAGCGCTTGTACACAGGTGTCGCCGAACTATTCCCTAAAATCAAAACTTCAAAAATCATAGGAACGCTCCTCTATTATGATTTCCTCCATCTTTATGATATATAAAACGTTTAGCTTGTTCTACATCATTTCGTATAATAAATGATTTTTCGATTCTGCACATTCTTAAAAACTCAAAAATTTCATCACAAACCTCAATAAGTATAAAAACCCCGCCAACAGCCTTGCACAAACGATTGGCCAATACTCCCATCCGAACACCAGACTCATCTATCCGCCGCACATGCTGCAGATCCAAAACAATATTTTTATGACCGGTATTATTGCGTAGCAAAAACTCCACTTTTAATTGAATGGCCTCCTCTCCCTTCAAAACTTCACTCATAGGCTCGATAACAACAAAATTATCGTACTTTTCAATTGCATACTTCATGATCAATTTCGTATACCCTGTTATATGGACTCTAACTATTCAGTTTCTCAAGTTAAGGATTAAAATGTTCTTTTACAGCAATTTTTTAAAAAAAACAGACTTGTTTTCAAGTCTACCCGACTGCACCAAATCTTTAATTCGAGCTCTTTAATTCTGAATTCGTACCTTCAAAATCTCCGTAAGCTTCAAGTATTCTGCGCACCAATTTATGCCGCACGACATCTTTTCCGCTTAATTTCACTACCTCTATTCCTTTTATATGCCCCAGCAACCGAACAGCTGTAGATAAGCCCGACTTAATTTTTTTAGGTAAATCTACCTGTGTCAAATCCCCATTAATGATAAACTTCGCATCAGGCCCCATCCGTGTTAAAAACATCTTCAATTGCATATCGGTCGTATTTTGAGCTTCGTCCAAGATCACAAAACAATGATCTAAAGTACGCCCTCTCATAAACGCCAAAGGAGCTACTTCTATAGTTCCGTTTTCTAAAAGGTATTTCAACTTTGTGGTCGGTATCATGTCATCGAGAGCATCATACAGAGGCCGCAAGTATGGATCTACCTTTTCTTTTAAATCCCCTGGCAGAAAACCTAAATTTTCTCCTGCTTCTACAGCCGGTCGGGTAAGGATAATACGCTTTACTTCTTTGTTTCTCAAGGCACGCACAGCTAAGGCTACTGCCGTATATGTTTTGCCCGTACCTGCCGGACCTATAGCAAACAAAACGTCATTATGCTCGAGACTTTCCACCATTTTTTTTTGATTGGGAGTACGTGCACGGATAATCCGCCCATTCGGCCCATACACAATCGGCACTTCTTCCCCTCCTGATTCTTTATCCTCCAGGTGATTGCTGTTTTTCTTTGTATGGTCTCTTGTATGCTTAGTGTTTAACAGGTTTTCCAGCTGTAAAGCAGTTAAAGAATGTTTTCTTCGTACAAAAGAAATAATCTGAGTCATCAATTTTTGAAAAACTCCTAAATCTTCCTGTGTTCCCATAGCCTTTACCTCATCGCCCCGGGCGATAATTTTCAGTTTGGGAAAGTTTTCTTTTATTATGTCGAAATTCTCATTATTTGTTCCCCATAGGGTAATCAAATTAACATCTTCAAGAGTTATTTTAAGTTCGTTCAAAGTTTTAGAAAATTATTTACAAGTTATTAATATACAAAAACAAAAGTCCACAGTGAAAAAAATGAAACTTTTTATCTTTTGTGATTTCTGATTTAATTGTTTATCATCAACATGAAATTTGTCGCAATGTTTCGCTCAAACTTCAGATTTTAGTACTTTTGTTACTTTACAAATATGGCAGGATTATTTTGCTTTTAAAACACATTTTTTCGCAGTCTTTCTAAGTATAGGGTAAAAGGGCATTTTATGGGCGTCATTACGTTAACAACAGATTTAGGACATCAAGATTTTTATCAAGCGGCACTTAAAGGCAGCATTATTTCGCTTTTGCCGGACGTGCGTTTGGTAGATATCACCCATGAAATTCCTTCTTTCAGCATGCAACACGCTGCCATCGTATTAAAAAATGCATACCATTACTTTCCAAAGGGAACGGTACACATTATTGGTATAGACACCCTTTTTCAAGAAGACACCCGATACGTTGCCATGAAGTATGACGGCCACTTCTTTGTGGGTGCAGACAATGGTATCTTCAGTATTTTACTAAATGATCAGCATCCGGAAGAACTGATAGAAATCGAACTCATACAAGATCTCAGGTATGTCCACTTCCCTTTAGCCGATGTATTGACAAAAGCAGCTTGTCATATCGTGCAAGGAAAAAGTCTATCAAGATTAGGCCCAACTTTGGACAAGCCTCTCGAAAAGCACATATTACAACCCGTATATACCGAAACCTATATCAAAGGACACGTGGCATATGTAGATACATTCGGAAACATCATTAGTAACATAAGCAAAGAACTATTTAATAAAGTACAAAAAGGACGTCCTTTTACACTGTATTTTAAAAGAAACGAAACTATAAATAAACTAAGCTGGCATTACAGTGAAGTACCCGAAGGAGAAAAACTCTGTTTATTTGGCATCAGCAATAGTTTGGAAATTGCCATTAACAAAGGAAACGCAAGTCAGCTTTTAGGTCTTTACCAAGATGAAACCATCAGAGTAGAGTTTCATGAAAAATATTAAAAACACAGTTAAGAATATATTTTATTCTATTTTCTTAGGAGCATGGGTTATAGGATTTTCTTTCGCACAAGCTCAAACTACAGATTCCGGACGATTCGAAATCCAACGGGAAAAAGTAAATTCCCTGATAGACGAAAGACAAAAACGTTTTGGGGATTTTGATAAAAGCCTCGAACAAAAAACCGGTATTTTCGGTGTTTTCAAAACAAAAAAAGATATGCAGAAATCCATGAATATTCTGCAGTCAATCATCTCTGCCGATAATACGATTCTGCAAGAAACAAAAAAACTGATTGAATTAAAAGAAAATGAACAGCAAAAATCAAGCCGGCTGGCTCAAGAATATGAAACCCAACTCTCAGCTTATATAAGCACTCTAAAAAAACTGCAGGATGAGAATGAAAAGCTAAGAAAACAAATAAAAAACCAAAAGTATAACGGTGAAAAAGTATATTTTTTCATCTTCACTTCTATTATATTACTTCTTATTTTACTCTATCCCAAGTTATACCAACTTCTGAAAAATCGTAAAATCAGATAAATGACGATAGTTTGATAGATTTGCCTGAATAATATCTATACTTTTGCATAATTGAATCTTCGTACAAAAGGAAATGGCAAAAAACAAATTGAATAAGGGAAATGAAGTTAATCAAGAATTTACCAAACCAAAAATAAGTAAGGCATTACTGGCAAAAGCATCCCAACTCTTTGCTTACCTCAAGCCATACAAAGGAAAATTTGTCTTAGGTATGGTGTTCTTGTTTTTCTCGAGCATTACCACATTAACCTTTCCGGCATTGCTCGGTGCGATGACCGATGCGGCGCAGGGCATCCAAACTTACCCTTGGTTAACACCCTCTGTCCAACAGATAGGTATTCTTGCTTTCGCCCTCTTAGTTTTTCAAACATTGACCTCTTTTTTTCGAGTTCGGATTTTTGTGGAAGTAGCCGAAAAAGTATTGGCCAATATACGACGGGATACTTATCGTAAGCTTATTGTCCTGCCTATAGATTTTTTTGCAAACCGTAGAGTCGGTGAACTGAATAGTAGACTCTCTGCTGATCTTTCTCAGATCCAAGACACTTTGACGACGACTCTTGCAGGAGTATTCCGGCAGACTTTAATTTTAATTTTTGGAGTTGTTTTACTCATTTGGGTTTCCCCAAAATTAGCGTTGATGAACTTGAGTATTCTCCCCATTATTATTATCATGGCTTCAGTTTTCGGACGTTTTATTCGCAAGCTATCAAAACAAGCTCAGGACGAACTAGCGGATTCTAACAGTATTGTCCAAGAGACTTTATTGGGAATAAGCAATGTCAAAGCTTTCGTCAATGAGCATTACGAATCCCGGAGATACCAAACAAAACTGGATGCCGTAGTACGCATTGCTATGAAAGGAGCCTCTTACCGCGCTTGGTTCGTATCTTTTATTATCTTTTGTATCTTGGGTGCTATCATCGCTGTCATATGGTACGGTTCTTCGTTGGTCTCAATCGGAGAAATTTCAGTAGGTGATCTGACTACGTATATATTATACTCCATGTTTGTTGCTGGCTCCATGGGAAGTTTTCCAGAATTATATGCCAATATTCAAAAAACTTTAGGAGCGAGTGAGCGGGTAATCGAAATATTAAACGAAAACCCCGAACCCATAAAAATATCAAAAGAAAATAAACGTATAAATAAAAAGATTTCTGGAAATTTAATGTTTGATAAAGTAGGCTTCTCCTACCCTACACGCCCGGATTCAGAAGCATTAAAAGATATTACCTTTGAAGCAAGGGCTGGCGAAAAAATCGCACTGGTAGGACCGAGTGGTGCTGGAAAAACAACAATTTCCTCTTTGATCTTACAGTTTTATCAACCTTCCAAAGGCAAAATCTTATATGATAGGGAGCCGGCAGAAGGCTACTCCCTTACCGACATTCGAAATCAAGTAGCTATAGTGCCGCAAGATGTATTACTTTTTGGCGGAACCATTCGTGAAAACATTGGCTACGGAAACCTGGAAGAAGATGCAGAAGATATTATTACTGCTGCAAAACGGGCAAATGCCCATAACTTTATTATGGATTTCCCAGATGGGTACGATACAGTCGTCGGAGATAGAGGGGTGAAACTTTCTGGAGGACAAAGACAAAGAATTGCCATCGCAAGAGCCTTACTTAAAAACCCTGCCATACTTATTTTGGACGAAGCGACATCATCTTTAGATTCAGAGTCAGAACGTCTTGTGCAATTGGCTCTCGAAGAACTCATGAAAGACCGTACCTCCATAGTCATCGCCCACAGGCTATCTACCATCATGGATGCCGATAATATTTTAATTATTGAAAATGGGAGAGTCATTGAACAAGGAACCCATGCAGAGTTAGTACGGAAAGAAACAGGCCTGTACCACTACTTATATTCTTTACAATCAAATGAAAAAATTTATCCTAATTAGAAGTAGATTAGAGAGGAAGAGTATTTTTTGGAACGGGCATTGCTTGTAGTTTCTATAATTGAAACACTTGAAAAACGTGTAATGTCGTTAACTTATAAAAAGAAAAGAAGATGAAAAACAAAAACGGATTAATTGCATTTGCCTTGTTAGGCTTAGCTGCAGGTACTGCGGCCTATTATTTATTAGCTACGGAAGATGGACAAAAGCAGTTAGACAGAGCTAACAAAAATTTAAAAGATCTAAATGAAAGCCTAAAAGAACTTTCAAAAAAAGAATTAAAAAAAGCAGAAAAGATCGCAAAGAAAGCAAAAAAAGAAATATCTGAACTCACGGATAAAGCAAAGGAAAAAGGGAAAGATCTAGTGGATAAAACAAGAGATGCCAAAGAAAAAGTGAGTTCCAAAGTAAAAGAGACAACCTCTGACTTAGCCGATAAAGCTGAATCTGAAGCGAGAAGTATGAAAACTAAAGCTAAAAAAGCTTAAGGGGATTTTCTGTAGGGCAAGGAACAAGATTTTGTATATCTTTGTCCTACAATGAATTTATATAAGCAGATAAGAGCATTAATATATAAAGACATCACTCTTGAATGGCGATCAAAATACGCCATCAATAGTATTATTTTGTATATAGTTTCCACTGTTTTTGTTTGCTACCAATCATTCAACGCCGTAAAACCCGAAGTGTGGAACGCACTTTTTTGGATTATTTTGCTTTTCGCCTCCATAAACGCCATGAGTAAAAGTTTTCTTTCCGAAAGTTCGGAAAAACAACTTTACTACTATACAATTGCCAGTCCGAAAGCAATAATTCTAGCTAAAATCATCTACAATTCCTTGTTGATGTTACTGCTGACTTTCATTGCCTTTACTATTTACAGCCTAATGTTTCAGAATCCGGTCGGGAATTTAGGGCTTTACAGTATAAGCATTCTCTTGGGAAGCATAAGCTTCGCAACTGTTTTTACAATGGTCGCGGGCATAAGTGCTAAAGCAGATGGCAACAACACACTTATGGCTATATTAAGCTTTCCCATAATCATCCCTCTCCTTATGGTGCTCATCAAACTTTCTTTAGGCGCTATACAAGAGATGAATTCCTCAGCAAGTCTTAAAGATATCCTTCTTCTTATATTTATTAATCTTATTACAATTACCATTTCTTTGTTGTTATTTCCGTACCTTTGGCGTGATTAACATCCTCTAAATTTTTGTCAAAATGAGAAAAAAATGGTGGAAAGTTTTGGCTGTTGTATTGGTAGGCTTAACCTTAATAGCCGGATTTTTAGCCCCGGTTCCTGAGCTTCCTATACTCAACGAAACAATTCGAAATGTTTACTATCACGTGCCGATGTGGTTTACTATGATAAGCTTATATCTGATTTCCGTGATATACAGTATAAAGTATTTAAAAAATGGTAATCACAAAGACGACATTCTTGCAGTGGAAGCTGTAAATACCGGAGTGCTCTTTTGTGCATTAGGCTTGGTAACAGGTATGCTCTGGGCGAATATTACATGGGGTGAACCTTGGCCGAATGATCCCAAATTAAATGGTTCAGCCATAGCTACGCTTATGTACTTAGCTTATTTAGTTTTAAGAAACGCCTTGGAAGAAGAGCAAAAAAAAGCAAAAATATCTGCAGTTTACAATATTTTTGCTTTCCCGATTATGATTGTCATGTTGTATATCTTACCTAAAATGACTGATTCACTGCACCCAGGAAGTGGAGGGAATTCTACGTTTGGGGATCTCGATATGGACAACAATATGCGACCGGTATTTTATACTGCTGTGATAGGGTGGATTATGATAGGAATCTGGCTGTGCTCTTTGCGATATAGACTTAGAATATTAAACGATAGAAAAAATTCAATGTCATGAAGTTAAAATATTTTTTATTTATAATTATGTTATTTGGAGGCATGATGCAACTCCAGGCTGCAAACTCCGTCGATATGGCATTTGATCTGCGGGCTTCCGGCAAAATATATGTCGTCGTATTAGTTGTTTTAGTAATATTTTTTGGCATAGCCCTCTATCTCTTTTTATTGGATAAAAAAATCTCTAAACTGGAAGAAGAGTTTAACAAAAGAGAAGTATAGCGAAAAGCCGACTCGATTAAAACATGCTAATACGCCAATTTCGAAAATACTCACCTGCCAATATTCTTTATGCTATTTTGATTGGCCTACTCATAAGTGTAGGGATTTTTTTTAACTCTTCGGAGCTTCTGTCAAAAACAAATTTCAGCTTAGATGAGCCTCAGGCATTGCCTGTAACAGTGCAAGATTTTATCTCTCCGCTTAACGGAGTGTTTATTTCTTTAATTCTTGTTTTCATGCAAGGGTTCGCTCTCAACAGGCTTGTGGTCAATTTCAATCTCTTAAAGACACCTAACTATTTAACTGTTCTGCTTTTTGTTTCTCTTGCTTGCGCACTACCAGACTTTCTGGTATTTTCTCCTATCCTTCTGTGCAACTTCATCATAATATGGATGCTTAGCAAACTCTTTAAAATTGGAACAATAAATGAAGTAAGGGGCTTGTTGTTTGATTTAGGGTTAATGGTGGCTGCTGGTACGCTTTTATACTATCCTTTTATTATCATGATGCCTCTCCTATGGATTAGCTTGAATATTTTCCGGGGATTTTCATGGAAAGAATGGGCGTCTCCGCTCTTTGGATTTGGAGTCGTTTATTTTTTACTGGGTCTAATGTATTTCTGGTTGGATAGGTTACCGGAGTTTTATTCCTTATTAACCCCCGAAATAAAAAAACTTTCAATTCCGAAGAACTGGGAGATAAAAGAGTTCCTGATCTTAATTCCCATTTTGCCCATGCTCATATTTTTCTTTTCTGCTCTTCGTAAATATTTTTTCAAAAGCATAGTGCAGCTTCGAAAGTCTTTCCAGCTCGTCGTATATATGATTTCTCTTTTGATTATTTCATTCTTTATTTTTGAAGCTGCTGAACTTCATCATTTTTTATTAATGGCGCCAGGTTTGGCTATTTGTTTTGCTTATTATTACACTTCAGCACAGAATAAATGGGTATATGAACCTCTATTCTTATCACTCATAGCTTGTATTCTGTATCTACAGTATTCGTAAACAACTTAACATCAACCTATTAACCTTTTTTAACATGTTAACAATAAAGATTAAGTAAAAATTAAATAGCTTTGTAGCAAATTGGCGGGACTCTATCTATTAATGAGAATGAGTTTGTTTTTCACGGCCAGTTTGATAATTTTGCGCTGTACAGCTAAAAAGTGTTATTCGTTTTCTATGAACAATTTTACCCAATTGGTGTCTATTAATAATATTCAGAAAGTTATTCTCGTACTCTTTTTATTTACAAGTATGAGTTTGGTGAGTTTTGCTCAAAAATCCTCCTCACATTCTCCTTATTCAGAATACGGT
Source organism: Bacteroidota bacterium (assembly GCA_021794195.1). Classification (GTDB taxonomy): domain Bacteria; phylum Bacteroidota; class Bacteroidia; order Sphingobacteriales; family Sphingobacteriaceae; genus Sphingobacterium. Next base: position 24,460 of record JAJYRG010000002.1, on the reverse strand, counting down.
ATAGGTCAGATGCGCGGCGATTATTCTCCCCAAATGCGCGCGATGGGGAATATTTCCACAGGTCTGAGATATCTAAGTGGTATGCCTGTATTAAATGTTTCGAACCCTGCTGCCTATTCCGGATTGCAGAGAACTGTTTTCGAAGCCGCTATGTATGGCAACATAACTCAATTAAGCAAAGGTTCGATTTCCGATCATACAGCTGACTTTGCCTTTAGTCAAATTGTAATCGGTATCCCTTTATCTGGGAAAGCCGGAGGATTTGCATTCGGGTTACTGCCTTTTTCAGATGTCGGCTATTCAAATTCTGAAACACGAGTATTGGACACGATTCAGTACAAACAAAATATTTCAGGAGAAGGGGGATTAAACAAAGCTTTTATTGGCTACGGAGTTTCTCCTGTCAAAGGATTAAGCGTAGGAGCAAATGTAGGATTGATCTTCGGACACTTGTCAGATATATCATCCATTGACTTCCCGGTTAACCTACGTGCCTACAGCTCCGTATTGAGTGAGAAAAGGGAGATCAAAGGCGCTACAGTCGATTACGGTCTGCAGTACTTCAAACCATTGGGAAACAATAAGCACATCACTATCGGTTATTCAGGTTCATTAAACAACACACTGACAAATACCTCTACCCGGTTAATCACCCGAAGCGACCCTTTTACAGGCACAGATGTGAGTGATCAAATTGCAAAAGATACAATCAGCCTTACCAAAAGCCCTTCAAGAAAAATCAACCTCCCTTTAAAACACAATGTAGGAATTTCTGTTGCAAAAGGCTACAATTGGATGGTCGGCGCAGATTTTAAATATACAGACTGGAGTGATTTTCAAACCCGGGTAAATGAGCAACCTCTGGGCAAAGACTATGGTTTTTCGATAGGCGGACAAGTAAAACCTGATCCAACATCAATTAACTTTCTTAACCAAGTAGACTATCGCTTAGGTTTTCGATATAATCGATTACCTTATAAATTAAAAGGAACAGATATCAACGATATGGCTATTACGGTTGGATTTGGTTTCCCTCTTCCCGAAACTAATTTTGGACAAACATTTTCATCTATCAACATATCTGCAGAAGCGGGGCAATTGGGAACCTTGTCGAATAATTTGGTACGGGAGCGTTATATCAATTTAAATTTAAGCCTCAGTATTAACGATTCGTGGTTTCGGAAAAGAAGACATGATTAACGGCCTAACAACGTCTATATCATCATTTTCGATAGCAAAAGGATCTTGGTCTTTTTACATTATTATCTTACTGCCTTTATTTAGTGCTTGCGTAAATGATATGAAGGATATAGAGCGCATAGCCAACATACAAGAAGAAGAAGCAGTAGACATCTCTAAAAACGTTACCGTAATTTATAGTGATTCAGCTCAAGTAAAAGCCGAATTGCAGGCGCCAGAAATGCGTACTTTTCATGATACAACCGGTAATTATGAGTTCACAAAAGGAGTAGAAATTCTTTTTTTTGACGAAAATGGGGAAGAAGCGCAACGTATCCGTTCGGATTATGCCATTCAAAGACAATCAAAAGGATTAACAGAATTCAGGAAAAATGTGGTAGTCACTAGGGCTGATGGTTCGGTTATTAAAACGGAAGAACTCTTCCATGATGAAAAAGAGGAAAGATACTATAATACCGTGCCGATCGTCCTCTTATTCAAAGATGATCGGGGGGACTTACAGGCCTCTTCTTTTACATCTGATTTAGACTTTGAAAATATAATCGGAGAAAATATGACCGGCTATTATATTTCTACTGATGACTCTCAGTTTCCATCCTTCGGAAGATAACAAGATACTGCGTATAGCTGTTTGAAAAAAATAGGACTATATGCAAAATAATATTCTTTTATTTCATAAAAGTTGTATCTTGCACCTCATTTTAAAAATGAAGAAGAATTAAAGAATAAAACACTGACGTATAACTTAGTATTGAGATTATGGGAATAATGGGCTATTTGCGAAACCGCGCAGGATTATTAATCTTTCTAATCGGTTTAGCAATTGTTGCGTTTTTATTAGGAGATGTAATTAATTATGGTACACCATTTTGGTCAAGAAACCAAAATGCAGTAGGAAGTATCAACGGAAATTCTATAGATTACACTGAGTTCAACAGCCAGGTAGATCAAACGGTTTCTATGTACCAAAACCAGATGGGAGGAGGTAGCGCCAATGCTCAAATGAGAAGCTTTGCCGTAGAACAAGTATGGGATCAGTATATCTCACAAGAACTTTTAAAAGAAGAAATTAAAAAAATTGGGCTTAATGTTTCTAAAGACGAGTTAAATGATATGGTACACGGCTCTAACCCGTCTATGCAAATCACCCAAGCTTTTACCAACCCCGAAACGGGAGAGTTTGATCGGAACTTCTTAAACCAATTTTTAGAGCAAGTGAAATCCGGGCAGGTTGACCCTCAAATGAACCAGCAGTGGGAAATGCTCTTAGATAATGTGTTAAATGAAAAGCAAAGTGAAAAATACAGCAACTTACTTAACAACTCATTGTACATTACTGCATTAGAAGTTAAAGATAAGTATGAATCTGAAAATAAACTTGCCAATTTCAACTATTTGGTTTTAGATTATGGATCTGTGGAAGATTCGGAAATTGAAATAAACGACGCTGATTATAAAGCTTATTATGATGAACATAAAAAAGAGTTTCTTAATAAAGAAGAAACCCGCTCTCTAGAGTATATAGTTTTTGATGCAAGACCTAGCGCTGCAGATACATCCGCTGCTTTTACCAACATCGAAAACCTTAAAAAAGAACTTATTGAATCTACGGATGACTCCCTTTTTGTAAGCATCCATTCAGAGACAAAGTATCCAGTAAAATATTACTCAAAAAATGAACTGAATTCAGGCTTAGATACTTTACTTTTCAACAGAGAGGAAGGAGAAACTGTAGGCCCTATACTAAACGAAGGAGCTTACCAAATTGCAAAAGTGATGGACACAAAGTTCAGCCCCGATTCTGTACAGGCAAGCCACATTTTATTGGATGCAACAAAAGAAGGAGGCCTGGATAAAGCAACCGCAAAAGCCGACTCTATTAAAAAATTAATTGAGGGAGGGGACAGTTTTTCTGCTCTGGCTGTAGAGTTTAGCGTAGATGAACAATCCAAGATAAACGGTGGGGATTTGGGTACTTTCCCGAGAGGACAAATGATTCCCGAATTTGAAGAAGCTGTTTTTGAAGGCAAAGCCGGGGATGTAATAACGGTAAACTCACAATATGGTGTCCACATTATCCGCATCGAAAAACAAATTGGAAACTCTAAAATTGTCAAAGCAGCAATCGTAGATTTTCCTATCCACAGCAGCAAAGAAACGACAAACGACGCTTACAAAAAAGCAAATAATTTCTTCTCCGCACTGAACGAAGATAATTTTGTAGAGGAAGCTGATAAGCAAGATTTAGAACTGCAAAAAGTGGAAAACACAAATGCTATGGCTTCTCAGTACAATTCAACTGAAATACCTCGTGACTTAGCCAGATGGGCTTTTGAAGCCAAAGAAGGAGCAGTATCTGATAAGGTGTACGAAAGCGAAGACGCTTTCATCGTCGCTCGCCTCGTCGGTATTCAAAAGAAAGGACAGTTGCCTTTAGAAGCCGTAAAAAAACGTATAGATTCAAAGGTGAAAAATGAAGCAAGGGCAAAAATATTAAAAGAAAAAATCAACAAGGCAATTGATGAAGGAAGTTCTTTAGAAGCTGCCGCCAAAAAGTTAGGCAAATCTATCGCAAATGTTGAAGAAGCAAGCTTTGCAAACCCCGTTATACCCGGAGTCTCACAAGAACCAGCCGTTATTGGGACAGTTTTTGGTTTGCAGCCCAACACTCCGTCAAAAGCTATAAAAGGGGAAACAGGCGTATATGCCGTAGAAGTCGAAAGTTTTGTTAACCCGGATAAACTCATCGAATCTGAGATCAAAACACAAAGAGACATACAGCTTTCCGCTTATCAGCAAGCAGCCTTCAGCGCTATATTTGAAGCGTTAAAAGGAGAAGCAAAAATAGATGACAACCGAATTAGATTCTATTAACAAAAAAATACTTACATTAGAAGCTGGGCGAGAGTTCTCGTCCAGCTTTTTTAATTTATAGAAAAATGAAAATAGAAGAGAAAATAGTAAATAAGGTAGCAAAAAGCGGCTTAATTACCATCGATCTCCAGAATTTTGCACCTAAAAAAGAAATTGTTATTTATGATATCAAGGAGAACCTTTTCCATGGTCTTATCCTAAAAGAAAAGGATTTCAGAAGCTTTGTCAAAGAACATGATTGGGCACAATATAGGGACAAACATATTGGTATAACTTGTAGTGCTGACGCTATAGTACCGACTTGGGCCTATATGTTACTCACTACAAAGTTTGCAGATTATGCAGCGAGCATTCATTTTGGTACTCGCGAAGAAGTTGAGGAAAACCTTTATCTGGAAGCTATCCGTCAAATCGATTTTTCACAATATCAAGACAAACGCATGGTAATAAAAGGATGCAGCGACAAACCACTTCCGGAAGCTGCCTTTGTTTCCTTTACAAAAAAGTTACACGGAGTGGCAAAGAGTATTATGTACGGCGAACCCTGTTCTACAGTCCCCGTATATAAACGCAGATCTTAAACCATTCGAACTTTCTCCGGTCATATTTGTATGAAAAAGATAGTATATTTTATTTTTCTTTTTAATATTATCACAGTTGTTGCGAAGAGCCAATCTCTTGATTATTTGCCCAACCCAACCTTCAAAGAAGGAGAAGAGTTGACTTATAAATTAAAATATGGGATTATTTCTGCGGCCACCGGCACACTTAAAGTAGAAAAATCCAACTTGAGATTTAGTAACCCGAATACCTATTTATTAAAGGCATATGGGAAAACTTCTGGAGCTTTTTCGGTATTCTATACTGTAGAAAACTATTACAAATCATATATAGATGGCGATAATTACATGCCCTATTTATACACTGAAAACATCCGGGAGGGAAGATACAGACGCACCGAACATGCTTCTTTTGACCATACAAACCGTAAAGTAAAAGGCAAGAAAGGTACCTTCACCAGCCCTACCGATCAATTTTTTGATTTAGTGTCTGCTTATTATTTCTCTCGAAACTTAGATCTCAGTAAACTAAAAAAGGGCGACAGGTTTGAAATTACCTATTTTTTAAATGACGAAATAGAAACCCTCGGAGTGGAATATATCGGCATAGAAACCATCAACACCAGCTTAGGCAAGATAGAATGTATTAAACTCAGTCCTGAAATCAAACCCGGTAGAATTTTCAAAAAAGACAGCCGGTTATATTTATGGGTGACCAACGATGGCAATAGGATTCCTGTAAAAGCCAATGTAGAAATACTCATAGGCTCAGTGACGATGGAACTTGTAAAAGCTAAGGGATTAAAATATACTTTAGGTAAAAAGGTAAGTTATTCTAAATAATAAAACATGCTTGAAATCGGAAACGTATTGGTTCATAAGGATATTATCACACATGATTTTGTTTGTAATATAAAAAGATGCAAAGGTGCTTGCTGTGTAGAGGGCGAGTCAGGAGCCCCTCTCACACAAGAGGAAGCAGATATGCTTCCAGAAATATATCAAAAAATAAAACCTTACCTCACAGATAAAGGTATAAAAACAATTGAAAAACAAGGCACACATGTTTTAGACTGGGAAGGTGAATGGACGACCAGCTGCGTGGATAAAAATAAAGAGTGTGCTTTTGCCATTTTTGAAAACGGCATTGCGAAATGTGGTATAGAAAAAGCTTATGAAGATAAAGTTATCGACTGGCAAAAGCCTACTTCATGTTACCTCTACCCTATCCGGGTTACAAAATATCCAGATTTTGACGCACTCTATTACGATCGCTGGAGTATCTGCGACGATGCTTGTACCTTAGGCAAGCAATTGAAAGTGCCGATATACAAATTCCTTAAAGATCCGCTCATAAAAAGCTATGGCGAAGCATGGTATAAAGAATTGGAAAAGGCTGCCGCGGCTCTGTAATCTTTTAGTTATATTTACAACGATTTAAGGATTCAAAAAAGGCAATTAAATAAAGTCTTGAAACTAAAAGAGATACAAAAACCCATCACCCATGAACTCGCGAAGTTTGAAAGTTACTTCAAACAATCCATGCGAAGTTCAGCACCTTTGTTAAATAAGATAACTCAATATATTCTTAAGACAAAAGGGAAACAAATGCGGCCTATGTTTGTTTTCTTTTCAGCAGGCCTTTGCGGAGAGATTTCAGAGTCTACATACAGAGGTGCAGCATTAGTGGAGCTCTTGCATACAGCTTCTTTAGTACATGACGATGTGGTGGACAATGCAAACGAGAGAAGAGGTTTTTTCTCAATCAATGCTTTATGGAAAAATAAAATCGCTGTCCTTATCGGCGATTATTTATTAGCTAAAGGCTTGCTGTTATCCGTTAAAAACGAAGAGTATAAGTTGTTAAAAATCGTAGCAGAAGCAGTGGAAGAAATGAGCGAAGGGGAATTACTGCAAATTGAAAAGGCAAGACATTTGGATATAGAAGAAGATGTATATTATGAAATCATTAGAAAAAAAACCGCATCTTTGATTTCTTCCTGTTGTGCGAGCGGAGCGGTTTCAGCAGGCGCCTCTGAAGAACTAGTAAGCAAAATGAAAGATTTTGGCGAAAAAATAGGCTTAGCTTTTCAAATAAAAGACGATCTTTTTGATTTTGGAACAGATGATGTCGGGAAACCTTTGGGCAATGATATCAAAGAAAAAAAACTTACTTTGCCCCTTATTTATGCATTGAAAAATGTGGGTTGGGTAGAGAAGAGACGCATCATCAATTTAATTAAAAATCATAGAGGCGAGAAAGAAAAGGTCGAGCAGGTCATTGATTTTGTCCGTCAAAGCGGAGGATTGGAATATGCTGAAAGTAAAATGAATCAATTTAAAGAAGAAGCTTTTACAATACTCGAACAATTCCCAAACAGCACCTATAAAACAGGGTTAGAACAGTTAGTAAATTTTACGACAAGTAGAATCAAATGATAAGCCACGAGGTAATCTTTTTTACAGGTTTTCTCCTTTTCATAGGGTTTATGCTGGCCATAGACTTAGGTGTTTTCACTAAAAAAAACACAGAAGTATCTTTGAAAGCTGCAGCCTTCATGAGCTCTCTTTGGGTATTATTATCATTGCTTTTCAGTGTGCTTTTATACTATTGGGGACATGAACTGCATGATATCCAAAGTATACAAGAGCTTCAAGATATCGTTCTGAAACATAAACACAGTGTAAACATCATTCCCGATAGTTTTGATGTTAGTTTAGCTAATTACCGAAAAAACCTCGCCCTTGAATACCTCACAGGATATGTAGTAGAGTACGCTTTGTCTGTTGATAATATTCTCGTTATTGTCATTCTATTCAGTTCTTTTGGGATTCCTGAAAAATATTACCATAAAGTATTGGTCTGGGGTATTTTAGGAGCGCTCATATTGCGTTTTATTTTTATTTTTATCGGTGCAGCACTCATTGCAAAATTTGGATGGATACTCTATGTGTTCGGCGTGTTTTTAATTTATACCGGGATTAAAATCTACCTCGAAAGGAATAAAAAAGAAGAGGTAAACCCAAAGGATCATCCGGTAGTTAAATTCGCTTCCAAGTATTTCAACGTGAGTGAAAGTTTACAAGGCGGAAAGTTTTTCTTTAAACAAAATGGCCGACTGTTTATTACCCCTTTATTTTTAGTTTTAATGGCAATAGAGTTTACAGACTTGATCTTCGCTACAGATTCTATTCCCGCCATATTTTCAGTAACCCGAGATCCTTATATTGTTTTCTTTTCAAATATTTTTGCTATTCTCGGTTTGCGCTCCATGTTTTTTTTGTTGGTCAATGTCTTAGACAAATTCAAATATTTAGAAACCGGCTTAGCGTTTTTAATGGTTTTTATAGGAGCGAAAATGTTATTACACGATTGGTTAGAAATCATTGGTTTCACTACTACCCACTCTCTTCTTATCATCATAGGTATATTAGCAATAAGCGTAGTGGCTTCTTTAATAGCTTCAAAAAGAACCGCTACTTGATCCTTTTTTTATTCGTTAGAATTAGGTACCTGCTCTTAAAAACATCGAATGTGCCGGTATAGAGAATAAAGCTCCCATAAAGGCTTAAAGCTATGGCCGCCTACAAAGGCTCTTGCAACGGAGAAGATGCAACAAAAGAAATCGAACACGAAAAACAACCCCTCAAATTTGGATGAATGGTTCACACTTATTTTCCTTCTGTTAGTTATTATTTAAAAAGAAAGACCGTGATAAATAATACTCTGGCTTGAACTGTTTATAACCTTATATTCCTATCACACTTTGAAGTATACTCCTGATCTGTGTCTATTTTTAGCAAAATGATCGAATAAAAGATAATCTGAGTAGCTCTTAAGTTGGCGAAAATACTTTAGGTAGTTCAGGCATCGATCTTCCAATGCAGGAATATTTATTTCCAAATTTCGAGCGTCAGTCCCCGATACATCACCCAATAACTCAATAGAGTACAAGCCGTCTTTTGTTATTTTTTGAGATATTTTTTTATTAGTTGAGTTTGGCATGTACCGTTGAACATATTCCCACACTCTTTCATCGTCGTGTGTAACGTCCCACTTCAAAAGATTTCTATGTAAAAACAGGATGGAATGATCCGTACCAAATTGAACCATTGTGTTGCCTATAAATACACCGTCTACGATTCGTCCGCAACTACCAGGAAGCAAATCGATCATATAGTAGTCGGTGTTACTGGCGAGCCAGCTAAACTTGAATGTATCTTTATCGCCCAATAAAATGCGGTAATAGTATTCGCCTAGACGATTAAAATACAGACATAGATTTAATGCTTTCCAACAGCTTTCCACGTCGATGAGTATTTGTCCGCTTTCTTGTTCAATAAGATCTTTCGGTTTTACACCTGTGATTTTCCAAATAGAATTGCTTTTTCCGGTTTTCCAAAAGTCTGGCCAAAATAGAGCACCATGCGCTCGGTATTCTACGCTCTCGAATAAGTAATTTGGATCTTTTACACAGATATTGTCTGCATCCAGAAATAAAACTTCTTTAAAACTACTATTCAAAATCGCCAAGGGTTTCAATATATAACCTCTTTGATTGACATTTGTATAGTGATTAAAATCCTTGAAAATCACATCCAAACCCCTAAATTCTGCGATGATCTCATCCGAAATCTCATTTCCCACGTACCATACTTCTATTGGCAATGTACATCCTGTATTCCTTAACTGCGAAATTGATACCCACAAGCAGGTCACATAGCTCACGCCTCCGGCCGTATATACGATTCCTTTTCCCTGATATCTATCTCGCGGAAATTCGCCGATATCCGATAGATAATCTTGCCAATCTGCTTTCAGATACGCTACCTGGTCCTCGGTATAAGTAAAAGAGACTGTACGAAATCTATCCTTTCTAAAATTGTTTTTCATGCTCCTTCTACGATTATTGGTTTTTTGGAATTTATTGGATAAATCCATCAGGAAAGATACGTTCTACGAAGGGTCTGCATCAGCGAATTTTCAGCTGGATTTAAGTTTCCCTCCATGCCAAACCAATCCCACATCTTATTCCAAAGATGAATAGCGTACGCTTCTTCAGATAGTTGCTTCGCCTCCTTGGTGAGCATATTTTTATAGTCGAAGAAGTTGATCGGACAAAATACAGCCGGATCTAATACACTTTCCTGCCTGTTTTCATTTACTATATGCTTCGTGAGCAGGCCGGCACCAATCTCTGTCCATTGTATATCCGTAGTATTTTTCTCTTTTAGTAGATCGCCAATGTCCGCTAAAATTCCGAGTAATAGCGGTGCATTTGCTGGTGATTTTATTACGGCGTTGCAGATGGTAATGTTGCCGTTTTGATCTGCCTGTTCTGTCGCGAATGCGTAATCGTCTTCCAAGTGAAAATGCTTTAAACAAATCACGTCCGAATCAACCCACCATCCGCCACGCGCATTCAAAAGTGCTATTCTAAACCAATCGGAAAATGTTGCGTACGAATTATATTGGTCGCGAAATACATTGTCGAAAGGCAGTATTTCGTTGGCATCACATAGCACGACACCTTGGGGCAAATTATTGATCTGTCCGTATGAATACAGCTTCACGAGGTGTCCGTGTGCACGAAAGGAATTGTAGCACATACGTTGCAGATCGGTAATTTCATCGTCAATCCATAAAGATTGAACTATACGGTTTGAACTATTTGCATGTGTACTCATAGCTTATCGAGTTTATTTTCTGTTGGTCTGATATCGTCCGATTTAATGGCTCGCGTTGGCGAAGCCAAATAACTTTTTAGCTTACCAAAATTATAGGTCAGCGTGACCACGAATGATCGGTAATATACCTGAGAAAATGCGTGTTGTTGGAAGTCACCTGTATTTAAGGTTCGGGTGTTTGTATAGAATTTCGTAAACGGATTATTGACCGATCCGAAAATGGTCAGCTTTTCATTCAAGAACGTTTTAGATGCCGTAAATGAAAATGTCGGAAATCCATTGGTGTTTCCTTGTAATAATACGGTCGGCGCGATATAATTAAAGCTCGTTCCAAGTCGGAGCTTATTCTGAAGCTCATAGTTCAATAAAACACGGATATTTCCACGAAATCCATCATTCCCAAACGCTTCGTTGGCGATGTTTCCTTTCAATCGAAGATAACTAATTAATCCGTTGACATTTAAACGCAATTTCTTGGTGATTGGTTGATTTATACTGACATTGAAGTTGATATCTCTTGCGTGACCAATATTGACAAATGAGGTGTTCAATATTGAATCACTAGCTAACTGCGTGATTTGTTCGATGTTGTTATCGATGAAGCTATATCCCAAACCAAAAATAGTCGCACCCTTTCCCATTTTGGAAAATGAAAGATTAAAATTGTTGGAAATTGTTGGCCTCAACAACGGATTACCGAAAGAAACGAACAACGGATTTGACTGATCGACGAATGGATTCATTTCATTGATATTTGGTCGTTGAATGCGTTGGTTGTACGATAGATTGATAGAACTTTTTTCTTGCTTCTGTTGTAAATTAACCGAGGGTAAAATACGCCAGAAAAAGCGACCATCGTTTTCGCCGGGTAAGGTCGGTAAAGTTGTGGCATCGAAGCGTGCACCCACTTTTACACCATATTTTTCGGTTGAATATTCTAGACTTTTGTATAGGTTGTACACATTGTGAATGTATCGGAAATCGATCGGTGTTGCATCATGTATTCTCTGATAAAAGGTGCTTCGATTTTCGCGGAAACTAATTTTCGCTCCCGTTTCCATAACAATATTTTTGATCTTGTCCGAATAATCGACTTGTACAGAGTTCTCTAGAAATGTTGTGTTGCTCTCTTGATCGAATGCATCTGATTGCCCCGGCGTTTGTATATCCCATAAACGAATATTATCGGCGATATCGTTTTTCGAATTTGCATGTTTGTATCCGAAATTCAATGTTTTATATTTCTTGCCTTTGAAAATGTGCTGATAATTTACATCGACATCCGTTGAACGCCAGTTGGGAAAGGAATTCTGATCAATGAAATTCGATATACCTTGATTCGAAGACGTTATTTTTTGCTGTAGTTGAGCCGTTCGATGAAAATCGTTGAGTTTTCTGTTGTAGCTCACGATAAGGGTATTCAAAGTATCGATCTCGTAATTCAACTGCAAATTCCCATTCAGTACATCTCCATTGTACTTTTGTGTGCCATTTTGCGCAATGATTCTTCCATTATTTGGAAAGTTAGCATCTCCGCCAAACGCGGTACTCGGTTGGCTTTGGTTGAAGTAATAGAGAAATCCATCCACGCCAATTTTTCCTTTTTTATACGTTGCACTAGTACTTCCAATAGCACCGAATGGATTATTGTATGCAGCGGAAACGCTTCCCTTGAATCCCTCCAAGTTATTTTCCAACATAACAATATTTACTAAACCGTCCAAACCTTCGGAATCATATTTTGCCGGAGGCGATATAATGACTTCGATGCGATCTATTCTGTTGGCAGGAATGGCACGCAAAGCACCCGCCAGGTCATTGTTGAATAGAGCAGAAGGCCTTCCGTTTAAAAGAACTTTGAAATTTCGGCTTCCTTTGAGCTCCACGTTATTTGAACCGTCAACGGCCATGAGCGGTACTTTTTGCATCATATCTAATGTGGATTGCACACTATTTTCAGGGTCGTCTTTCACGCTATACGCAATGCGATCAATCTCTTGTCTGACCAAAGGACGAGAGGCAGTCACACTAATCTCTTCGAGAGCAATGGTGTCTTTTGTCAATGCTATGTGCCCAATGTCATAATATGTTTGTTCGATTTGCTTTGGTACGCTAATATCCATTGTTTTCGTCACGTGCGTCATTGCGTCGAAGATCAATTTGTATGCTGTCCCTTTTTTAACATTAAATGTGAATGATCCAGTTGAATCGCTTATTGATGTCGATATATGCGTGTTTTGAACTGGATCCTGTATGTCAATCAACACATGTGCTATGGGAGATTTTGCATTCATGTCCAACACTTTACCCGTTATAATTACGTCCGAGGAGTCCCGCTGAAATCCTTTCGTGACTCCTGCAATAGTGAATAGAAACAGTAGAGCTAGATAATTTTTCATGACATTAAAATGTTAAAACCGGAATCACGGATGTTAACAAGCGTTCATTGGATATAACCACCTGTGCAGGCATGTCCAAAACATCGACCATTAATTGGTCGTTGTCGGTCTGCACATCCTTTAAATCGAGCCATACGCGGAAATTATTATTCTTTACCAGTATCGGGGACAGTATTTTAAAGCTGTATTTACCGTATACGGAATTACCATCTTTGGGGTTTTGATAGATCATTTCTATTTCTTTCTGACTTTTTATGCTTTCTAAGTGTTTCGCGGGAATATCCATACTTCCGAGCATATTGGGGTTTTCAACTCTCAATAGGAAAGCAGAATCCGCCTTCCATATATTTCCGCTTTCATTAACGTTTGCAAAGTAAATGTTGCCGCTTTCGGGAGATACGATCACGTTATTCTCGTCTCCGAAAGTACCTATCGTATCGTTCCGCACGATATGTTGGCCATGCTTTAGGCTTGTGTTAATTTGCTTTGTGCCAATCGGTACAGCTATCGCGATTTGTGAACGCGACATGTCGATGGTCAATATAGCATCGGCAACAACACGTTTCCGGATCAATAATGTCGTTAGAAGTAATAAAACCAAAGCCGCGAACACAGTGAAAGTCCCCCAGTTGGTTACCCATCCAGGCACTTTGGTCATCACCTCTTTGACATTCGGGTTTATATCTTCCAAATCTTTATTTGCCATTTTTTTCTAATCAATACTTTTATCTAAAAAGGGAATGTTACTTACATGATGCTTTAAAAGACCATCAAGACAATTGCTTTGTGACCAATTGATAATATTCGCCTTGTAAACCAATAAGTTCTTCGTGTGTACCTTGTTCAGACACGTAACCATCTTTCAACACGATAATATTATCTGCTTTTCGGATGGTGCTCAATCGGTGAGCGACGATCAATGCCGTTCGGCCGGCGAGAAAGTGATCCAGATTGTCGAGTATTTGTCCCTCATTGTTTGCATCTAATGCATTAGTCGCTTCGTCTAAGAATATAAACCGAGGATTCTTTGCGAATGCGCGTGCCAGTAAAATACGTTGACGTTGTCCTTGGCTGATGCCGTTTCCTTCATCACCAATTCGTGTTTTGTATTGGAGAGGTAGTGCATTGATAAACTCGTGAATATTGGCCAGCTTTGCTGCAGTCACAATAGTGTCTGTATCGATTGATTCACATCCAATTCCAATGTTATTTTCGATCGTGTCGGAAAAGATAAAGCTATCTTGTAAGACACTTGAACAATACGAGCGCCATTTTCGGTGCGAAATTGTTCTGAAGTCAACGTCGCCAACTGTTATAGTTCCCCTAGTCGGTGTGTAATACTTTAATAAGAGTTTGCAAATCGAGGTTTTTCCGCCACCGCTTGATCCCACTATTGCAGTAGTTTTGCCTTGTGGAATTTTGAAATTTAAATTTTGTAAAACTGCGGTGTTTCCCGCACCGGGATAGGTAAAGCTAACGTTGTTGAACGTTATGTCGCCTTGTTCCGGCAGTTGGACAACACGATGATCGGTTGTATTTTCCTCGTCTTGTTCTTGCTGAATTTCGTTCAGACGAAGTAAGCTTAATTTTGCATCTTGAAAAGATTGTATAAACTGTATGAACTGTTGAATAGGACTATTTAATTGACCAATAATAAATTGGATGGCTATCATCTCACCAATCGAAATTAATCCATTAATAACGGCAATTGCAGAAATAAATGTAATTATGATATTCTTCCCCTGATTGATAAACGTACCGCCAACTTCCTGATATTGGGTCAATGTAAGCCCGCGTATTTGCAGTTTGAAATCCTTCAATTGTATATCTTCCCAAGTCCATCGTTTTAGCTTTTCGCTGTTGGTAAGTTTTATCTCCTTAACTCCCTGTATCAACTCAATCATAGCACCTTGATTGATCGATTGTATTTCAAAGCGTTGTATATCAATCTTGCGTCTGTATTTTAAAAAGAAAAAAATCCAACCGATATAGGCGAGTGAAAAAGCGACAAAAGTGATGAATATCGGAATGTAATAGAACGATAGAATAATCGAGAAAATTACGACGGTGAAAAGTGAAAACACAACTGAAACAGTATTTCCAGTAATAAATTCTTCCAGTCTTTTATGATCTTTGATGCGTTGAAGGATATCGCCGGTTTGACGAGTCTCAAAGTAGGTGATCGGTAGTCTTAATAATTTTCGGATGAAATCCGATACGATCGAAAGGTTGATGCGCGTACTGATGTGAAGTAAAACCCAAGCTCTTGTGAGGTCTATCAGCACCTGACCGCATAAAAGCATTATTTGCGCTAGCAATACTAAATAAATAAAGGACAAATCCTGTCCTTTAATCCCAATATCTACCAACGATTGCGTAAGAAATGGTAAGGTCAATTGGATGAGGCTCGCGAGTAGAAAGCCGAGCAGCAGCTGAAATAGTAATTTCTTGTATCTCAAAAAGTAGCCGAAGATACTACGCATAGAAGATATATTTTGTGCATGATCTTCCTCTTCGATGATTTCTTCGGTAGGATAGAGTACCAGTGCGGCTCCACGTGTACCAGAATGAATGTATTTTTCATCTTCCATCATCCATTTATGCAAGAATATGCTTTTCGGATATTTTATTTTTCCTTTCGACGGATCAGCAATATATACGTGGGGTTTAGAAATCTTGTAGACCACAACAAAGTGATTGCCGTTCCAATGTATAATACAGGGCAATGCAATTTTTGAAGAAAGTTCGTCCCAAGTAAGCTCAGCAGCCATCGCCTTATAACCGATCGAATTGGCCGCATCGCATAGACCTAGCAACGATCCGCCTTCCCGCTCAATATCTACTTTTTCCCGAAGTGTATGCATAGCGAATTTATGACCGTAATACCTGGCAATCATTTTGAGGCAGGCCGGACCACAATCCATGCTATCGAATTGTCGGTAATAGGGAAAACTGCTAGGTAATGAAATATCCATCTAAGGCTGAATAGTTAACGTATCTTCTGACAGGATTTGTCCATTAAGCGCAGTGTACTTCCAACTGTAATTACCCGGAGGTAGCGAGAATGTTAAGCTATCCTGATTTCCTTCGATTACTGAAAAGCCAAGAAACATACGTTTGTTTGCATCGTAAAACTTTACAACACCCAAATCGTCTGCTTTCTTGCGCTGTGGAATCTCTATTTGAACAGTTTTTACCATACCATCCGTTGCCTCAAAAGTTGTGTTTGGATAAGATATTGCCTTGCGCTCCGCGGATGAACTGTTCATTTTAGCCAGTTGCTCAATATCACAGTATACACAGTCGTCGTCAGTATTTTGATAATAGAGTAAATGAATGTTAGCCGTGGCTCGTGGAATTATCGCATGGTAGATGCGCTTGTTCATCAGTTCGGATTTGTTGTAGTAATACAACAATTGATCTCCTTCCGTGAACGGCTGGTAACCTTGATCAATTGGCGACTTTTGGTCTATATTATTTTGCTCGACCAATGCGACTACGTTATAAAATGGTTGCGTATCTGGAGTGCCTGAAAAAAGCACTTTAGCGTGTTTCGAAACTTTAAGCTTACGCAACAATTTCTTATCCAACCGATCTAGTTTTGTCGTCGAGAAACCTTTTTCTGTATCTTCATTATACAGCGTATAATCGCCAAACACGTCCAAAGCAATTTGAGATTCCTCGTTGTAGTAAGTTGGGTCTCCATCTACCATTACGCCATTTGACAAAAATTTGTACCCGCTACATCCACTTAAGAGCAAAGTAGCTACTAGTTTTGTTAAAATTATGACTCTAACTTTATGCATAGTTTACATCGTTATACGGGTTATAATTACATTTAATCGGTTTTGATAGGATGTTGTCCTTATCACTAATGTAGGCACGGCAATCTTGACATATATACCTGAACTCACAGTCCTTACAAACCTCAATTTTATCTTTTGCTAAAGACCACACGTTTCTAAAATCTGTATGATGTACGATATCATCTAAGGTTTTCGTTTGGATATTTCCATACGATTTTTCCATCGAAGGGCAGTTTTTGATACGTCCCTGCGTGTCGATGCCAATCTTCTTGTTTAAACAAGAGTTATACGATTTTGCTTCGACGAACGAAGGCGTGTTGATGGTGAAATACCAAGGATTCACTACTCCACAGCATTGCTCCGATGAAACTTTTTCCTGACAGAAATAGAGAATTATGTCGGTGTGTTCGTGCAATTGATCCGTAGGAGCGGAATGAACCAATATGCGTTTTAGTCGGGGAATTTTCCGCTGTAGCATTAAAATGCTTTCCTCCGTATAATCGTCCCCGTATTTCACCAGCAGTTGTATTGATCGTAATGTAGAACCTTGTGTGGAGTTCAGAAGTTCTTCAATCGCGCTAAGTGTATAGTATGAAAAAAAACGGATCTCCAGCGATTCGCAACCCAATGCCGATAATTGATCGACAATAGTTTTCATGTCGTGTTTTGAATTGTCATCAAAATCAACTACAGCATTGGTAATTGTCTGATAGTTGAAAAAATGTTTGGTATCTAAAAGTGGAAATTGTGCGGGATCGTCGGTGAAAAATCCATATTGTTTATCTTTTAAATACATAAAGTAGTCATCGATAACGGCATCGTGCGCGTGATTGAAGTATCCTTTAATATCTACTATACTGCGTCCGCGAAATGTGGCTAGGATTTCGTAGAGCACATTGGGTATAGAAAGATAGTCTTCGCGTTGCAGGTCGCAAACAATACTTCTTTTGGCACCTTTAACGGGTACACAACATGAAAACAGCAGGAAATATTTATTCATCATCTTTAAAGTTTTCGATCATTCGTGTAATATGTTTATGAAATGGCTGCGTATCGTAACTCTTGTTGTGGTGATACGCGCAAGATGGCATAAATTCCTGCGCAGGCACAGGTAACTCCGCATATTTGCCGAGTTCTTCTGCCAATAAGGAATTTAATGATAAGAGCGACTTATCAGATCGGTTATCGATTTCTGTGATAAACTTTTTCATGACGCAAGGCTTTTGTGATCCATCTTTATCAATGTTCGCGCAACTTCGTGATGCAGGTTGTAGTTGCAGGGAAAATCTACCATTCCGAATTGTCCGGTAGGATTAATTTCTAAAAAGAAGTAGTTACCCTCTTTGTTGCGTATAAGATCCACCGAGCAACAATTCAATTTAAAGCGCTTAATGAGTTTTTTTAATTTCCTTTCCAACTCTTTCGGAAGTGTATATGGAACAGTTCTATTGGGTACTTGCCAGTTGTATCTGCGGAAGTCCACTTCGGTTTGATCATCCAATTGCGAGAAAATCGCCATAGAATAGAACTTTCCAGCTAGAAAGAAGCTCCGAATTTCATATTCCTTTTCTACTTTTTTCTGAATCAATGAAGGGAAGAATACGCTTGGAATATGCGGTAGATCCGTTTGCTTTACAACGGTCGTAAACATGGTAAATATGTCGGATTTTGCCTCAGATTTTCGTAAGATCCAAGGATCTTTAATCGATTTCGTGATGTACAAATCGGGATTGTCTTGTAAAACCGTTTTGGACGTAGTAACGACTGAATTGGGGATATTAATGCCGCAATTGGAGGCTTCGATAAGTACTTCAATCTTGTTTAAGTTTGTTGCCTCCGGCAATGTCAACCACGTTTTGTCTTTTAAAACGCCGGTTACCGCACCGAGTACCGAAGAAAACTCCTTGGATATATTATCTGCCACGTCAGTTCCGAAGGTTCGGAATATCGATTGATATTGCTGGCTTTTTCGGAAAAATCCAAACTTGCGAAACCAAACTGCACCTACTGTTTTCAGATCTATCTCCTGCCCGTTCACAGCCATCGTGTAGCGATTGTCGGAAATATCAATACAAAATCCAGCATCCAGGAGATCGTAAGAATTTATTCTGTAGTGCGGATAATCATAGTATTTCAACACATCCATCACGAGATCTGTCGACAAATCACCATCACCGGTTAGCAGTAAAATCATTGGCGTATATTATTAATAGTGTACGACTCTAAATAGGTTCTGCTGACAATACATGATCAAAGGAGATCATCATAAAACTATATGCGTATCATCAAACTAAATAACTGGGGGAATACACGTATTCACCCCAGTATATTAAAACGATTAGTCGTTACGGATGCCATCGTCTCCATCGTCGGTACCACCAGGTATCGTCACTGTGTTGGCTGTGTATCCGCCTTTAACACTTTTCATTCTGCCTCTACCCATTTTTTTGAGGTTGTTGAAATCAACGGCGTTGATTTCCGGGAAATTTAACTTTTTCATAAAAATAAATTTAAAATTGTGCCTACTCTAGTACTTGTTTTCGGCTTCCCAAGTTTGTCTAAAATGTATGTCCAAAAAGCACCGTACCGCGACATTTTTCTGGCTGTTTGGCCTTTCGGAGATTCCAGCATTCCATAATGCGTAATATATTGGCCATGTCAATGCCGAGATGGTTTTCTATATGTGTGAGCAAATCAAAGGCAATGTGTAAAATGTCTCGACTCTCCTCTTTATGCGCGTGCAGTTGGATGCTTATTTTCTTGAGCGCCGATTCCAGTGTAGCGAAATGATGTGGACGTCGCGTCGCTTCTTGGCTTTCAACAACGAGTTCGATGTATTCTTCAATTAGGCTTGTCGATAACAGGTTGCTATCACCGTGATGGGCAATATCGAGCTTACGGATGTGCTCTAATATCTCTTGAGAAATGTGTATACTGTTTGCAATAACTCCGAGGTAACATACGGTCCAGTAAAGTAGCGACGGATAAGAAACCTCTTCCGTCAGCAAGGTATCCAAACTAAAATGCGTCAAAACTTCTTTGATCTCCTGTAAGTATAAGTCATTCTCCTCGCGATTGAAATTTTTCAGCGTATTATCATGTATGTTATAATAGATCATTCGTGACGGAAAATCCTTAAATATTTCGTCGTTGTTATTGATTAAATCATGTGTCGATTCGCTATCGTATCGCATCAGAAAAGATTCAATATGTTCAATAATGGCGTGGAGACGATGCTGTTGATCTGCATCTAACTCGCTGAATAGGTATGTAAAGTTGATACATTCTCCACGAGTAGTCGACAGATAGATGACGAATTTTTCGGAATTGTCAACTATGATTAATGGCTTGATAATATGCATGATGGAATGCCAATCTTCCATGCCTATAAAAACGCTGAAACGTGCCGCAGTATATTTTTTTGATTCCATAGTGTATGTTAATGAGTAGGAGTATCGCTCAGCCAATTTTTTGTATTCACTTGAATCGTGTTGAAATGATAATTCTGCATCATCTTTCGACGATTCGTGATGGTCTCATGAAACATGATGATCTCTTGTGCCATTTTTTCGTTTTTGATGTGGTGCAGAAATTCGGTTGGCCGATGAAAATTACTCGATTCTAATCCGAAGGATGTTTTTAAATACATTTGGCTTGGTAAGCTTAGTTTGTTCACGAATAGTGTTCCTTCGTCCATGTCTTGCCAAAACCCCGTACAAACTGACTCTTCACGGACATCGTATTCGAATTGTGTTTCTATAGGGTTTGTCAGCCTTGATTTGTTTGTCGCATGTAGCGTTGCCGTGTTGATCATTGCCGCCGAGACGAGCGAATTATCGTCACGTAGTACCAAGTAATAGGTCTCATAAAATGTCTTTTGCTTGATATAAACGTCAGATTTGATTCGATCTGTTTTTCTCAAGGAATCTTCGTGTGGTAGGGCATTTCTAAATTTATGATCATCCATGACAATTCTTCTTAACCCCAACAATTCCAGTCGGTTTATCAAATCTGCATCCTCAAAACCATATCCGGTAAAGTCTTCATCATATCCGCGTACGCGTAGAAAGTCGCTCTTACGGACAGCTATTTTGCCTAAAATGTCGCTACCTCCAGTAATCCAGTCTTTCGTTTTGGATGAAAGGAATGTGCGTGACGTCGTCGATAGAAATATGCTTTCTTTCACATCGAACTGATCGATCAGGTATTCGGCAAAATGTGGCCCGGTAAAGTTGTCAGCATCTATGTTACATACAATCTGACCTTTAGCAAGTTTAAATGCTTGATTTTTAGCGTGGCTATGGTTGTAAGAACTTTTGTTCTCAATTCGATAATAGCTCATAGTTCCATCCGATAACATGTCATCATAATTTGGATATAACCAATCCCTTAAACCGTCACTAGAACTATAGTCTAGAATAAGAAATTCTAATTTATTTATACAACCAATGTTATCTATGATGTTTTGAGGAAGCGTAATTTTTAGATAATCTAACCTATTCATAACTGTAGTACATAAGGTCAATCTTATATTGTTTATCATAGTTTATCATAGTTTATAATTTTAAAAATATCTCAAACATTGCCCTTGATAATTCTTAATTATAGCCTTTAATCAGGGACAATTATATCTATATAACGCAGTTTTTTATAATTTATTGTTTATTATATGATAAAAATTACAAGTATGCCGATTCCTTGAAAATATAAAACGTTTTAAGGTATACAAATATTGATTAAATTAGGGCTACTGAAAAAGTCAAGCAACCCATATCTGTCCAAATTTTTAATTTCTGACCTTTTTTCGATGGAGTTGGTTCTGTATTTTGTCCTGCAGGACTTATCCAGTGAAAAGAAAAGGTACAGCGCAGTGGGGAATGGATTCCAGAACTTGGGTGCAAGGTTCTTCTTTTTTCCACCAACCTTAGCTAGTTCCTGTCTTTTGCTAGCAGGTTCCAGTCTCTGTTGGAGGACTTCACCACTGTTTTTGTCCATCCAGCGCCGTCGCTTAATTTGCAGTTTAACGGGCATTCCACACAAGGAAAAATCCTCAACTGTGATAGAGGGTAAATAACCTTTAGATTGATATTGACGATTACTAAATTCTAGGGAGGATCGCGTTTTTCTCCTCAAATTCTATATGTAATAAATCTGCAGGATCATCGTAAGCTTTAACGATATTGAAATACTCTACTAGGTACTTTGGGAGTAATAGCTTTAATAACTCTTCTGTCTGCATAAACGTAAACATAAAAACTATTATCTAATTCCTCCACAACTTTTGAAACTGATCCGGATAACGTCCCTTTAAAGTACAGACAGTTCTTAAAACGACAAAACCCTACAAAAATATTGTAAGGTTTTGATGTAAAATGCGGTCTGGACGGGACTCGAACCCGCGACCCCATGCGTGACAGGCATGTATTCTAACCAACTGAACTACCAGACCAAAATGAGAACATTTGCTTTCAAAAGAACCGCGTTATATGGGCTTTCTTCCGAGAAGCTGTGCAAATATAGTACTTATTTTGATAATTGCTAAACAAAAATAAAAAAAACTAAACTTCTGCACTTTCTTTTAATTTTTCTGCATTTTCGGCAAATTGAAGCGCATCAATTATTTCCTGAATATCACCGTCCATTATCGCTGTAAGGTTGTAAAGGGTAAGATTAATCCTATGTTCTGTCACCCTTCCTTGAGGATAATTATAAGTACGGATTTTAGCAGATCGATCTCCGGTGGAAACCATGGTCTTTCGTTTTGCGGCTATATCCCCATGTTTTTTTTGCACTTCTAATTCATATAACTTATTTCTCAACATTTCCAACGCTCTTTCCCGGTTGGCAAGCTGAGACCGCTCCACCTGACAGACCACCACTATACCCGAAGGTTTATGGGTAAGCTGTACTTTTGTTTCTACCTTATTCACATTCTGTCCTCCGGCCCCACCTGAGCGCGAAGTTTGCATGTCCACATCTCCCATATTAAGTTCCACATCCACTTCTTCTGCTTCCGGCAACACGGCTACGGAAGCGGCTGAAGTATGTACACGCCCCTGTGTCTCAGTTTCCGGTACTCTTTGTACGCGGTGCACCCCAGATTCGTATTTTAGCTGCCCATACACTTCATTCCCGCTTATTTTTAAGATAACTTCTTTATAACCCCCTGAAGAACCTTCCATGACGTCCATTACTTCTGCACGCCATCCTTTTTGTTCGCAATAACGGGAATACATCCTATATAAATCGCCCGCAAATAAAGCAGCCTCATCCCCCCCAGCACCGCCCCTAATCTCAAGAATAGCATTTTTCTCATCCTCCGGATCTTTCGGAACCAGCAACAAACGGATCTCTTCTTCCTTTTCTTCGGCCGCTTCTTCGAGTTCATCCAGCTCTTCTTTTGCCATATCTTTCAACTCCTGATCACTTTCATTCTCCAAAATTTCTTTATTTGTTTTTATATTGCTGATCATATTTTTATAAATATGATACTGCTCTACAATTTTGGACAAGTCTTTATATTCTTTATTGAGCGCTGCGAATCTTTTCATATCCGAAACAGTTTCGGGCTTGCTTAGCTCAAGCTCTACTTCTTTCCAATGATCTTTTATGGCTTGTAATTTATCTAACATATCATTCATAAGACCTATTTTATTTAATAATATAAGGTATGTGTTTCAAAAGTACGGTTTTTAAAGCATTTATCCGTTCCGTATAAAAGGGATACTTTGATCTTCTCCCCCTTCAGTGAATTTTTTTAATTTCAGCGCTTCGCCGTCCCATACTGCATAAGTAAAATGCCGGAACCACTCTCCCAAGTTAAGAACACGACTCCCATTTTCCAATGGTATATCGTAAGGTAAATGTCTGTGGCCATAGATATAAAAATCGTGTAGTTCTCCCCTCTTTATCTTCTCCTGTGTATATGTAATAAGCCACTCTTTTTCTATCCCTTTAAATACTTCCGTTTGTAAATTGGCAGCTCTACTTTTTGCAGACCAGCGTCTTGCAATCCCAATGCCAAGATTGGGGTGAAGTCTTGCAAACAACCACTGGCAAAATTTACTTCGGAATATTTTTTTTAAAATTTTATATTGCTGATCTCCCGGGCCCAAACCATCTCCATGATGAATAAAAAAACGTTTGCCCTGCTCGTATAATTCAAGCTCATCATCGATGATAATGGCATTTAATTGCTCTTTAAAATAATCAAACATCCACATATCATGATTTCCTTTAAAAAATACTATCTCTACCCCCACATCCGACAGTTCGGCCAGCTTCCCTAAAAAACGTATATAACCCCGGGGGACAACCGTTTTATATTCAAACCAGAAATCAAAAATATCACCTACCAAATATAAGGACTTTGCATCCTTTTGTATTCCATTCAACCAGGATATTATTTTTCTTTCACGGGCTACAGCTTCCTTTTCGCCATGTACCCCCAAATGAAAATCTGAAGCAAAATAAATATTTGGTCTCTCTAACATGTTGCCAAATCTACTTATATTATCATATTTTCACAATATGAATAGTTTTATTTATTATCTGATAATGTTTATTTTTAACAAAATAAAATCTCTATCATGAATAAGAACATCGCATTGATTTGTATAGCGGTTATTGCCGTCGCTTGTAATAACAGTCCAGAACAAAGAATTAATCCTGCAGAAAATATGACTACAAAACAATACCCTGAAGCCCATAAAAGTGACCATAAAGATGAATATTTCGGGCACTCAGTAGAAGATCCGTATCGTTGGTTAGAAGATGATTTGTCGGAAGAGACTAAAAAATGGGTGGCTGCACAAAACGAAGTGACCTTTGACTACCTTTCCCAGATTCCCTACAGAGAAGCGATCCGAAAACGCTTACAAAAATTATGGAATTATGAGAAATATACGGCTCCTTTCGTGCGCGGGGATTACAC
>JAJYRG010000056.1 GCA_021794195.1 Bacteroidota bacterium | reverse complement strand
AGTTTTTGGCCTGAAATACTGGAAGTATTCGTGTTTTCTTAACGCAAGATCCCTTCAGGCCGAAGCGCTAGATCGGGATGTACTTATCCCAATTTTTAATTCCTGCTTAAAGCCAAAACACGCTTCACGAAACCACTCACATTGCCATTTCGAATGAAATGAGAAATTCTCAGACCAAAGAGGAAGAAATAAACATACAGCAGTGCTTATTATAGCAATTTCTAAAACAATTCAATATTTAACTCTTTACTTTTCAGGTTCTTTCGCCTGCAGTGTACCTTCTCAAGGTGATAACGGTTTGATAAACTTCTATAGAAAACTGCTTTTCAGATAATAATATAGATTCATTGTGCCCGGGAGCAGATTCGAACTGCCATGCCTTATTCAGGCGCCACCCCCTCAAGATGGTGCGTCTACCAATTTCGCCACCCGGGCTTAAAAGCATTGCAAAAATAGCTTTTTTATTTTATTAAACCAGTTTTTTTATAAATTTAGCTTAATTCTTTACGGATCAAACTTCGGATAATCCCATCTACCACCCCAATACGTGGAGTCATTATATTTTTCAGCCTACCGGCTTCCATTATTGCAAGAAGCAAATCAGCAGCTGGTACAATAACATCCGCTCTATCCGCTTTAAGCTCAAAGTCTTCGATACGCTCCTCGATAGATAAACTGCTTAAAACATGCTTCATATCTTTTAATTGATAGATATCAAAAGGTTTATCATCTTTTGATTTATTAATCAATCGGGAAAGCTTATTTATATTTCCTCCTGAGCCTATACCGTATATTTCATTATAAGATTGTGTTTTTTTCTGTACCCATTTACGCATTTCGCTCCAGACCTGAGCCTTATCCTGTCCATCCAATATCCGAATTGTACCCAGATTATAAGATTTGGATGCAATTAACTCTCCTTTATGAAACAAAGATATTTCTGTACTTCCCCCTCCTATATCTATATATAAGTAGGTCTTATCGTTTTCTACATGCCGGGCTAACTGCCCTTTATAAATAATCTCCGCTTCTTGTGCCCCATCTATCACCTTAATATTCACTCCTTTTTCTGCACAGGCTTTTACAATTTTCTTTCCATTTTTAGCATCCCGCATCGCAGAAGTTGCACAGGCGAAGTAAGTACTCACATCATATATCTTCATTAATAGATGAAAAGCATGCATGGTTTGGACCATCTTGCGGACTTTCTTATCAGAAATATATCCCTGGATAAACACGTCATTTCCCAAACGAATAGGAACCCTCAGCAAGGTATGCTTATGAAATGTAATGGATCCGTCTCTTTTTTTAATAATATCAGCAATTAGCAAACGGACACCATTGGAACCAATATCTATAGCAGCATATCTCAATCTGTTGTTTTTAAATTATAATTATCCTTAACATTATTTTAGTTTAATGCGCGTGTTTTTTGGGGCTTCTAATATTTCCAACTGACAGAGTATATCCCCCCGGGTTGCGAAATATTGCTTATCATGTCTTATAGTTTGGTATAGAGCGTCAAACAAATGCATATAGTTTCCTTTAACCGAAGCAACTTTCTCAGTTATAATATTCGATTGTTGGTCTATATATTTTAACGTGCCTTCTGCTCCCTCCCGCTCAACGCCGTATGCTTCATCAGTAGGCCGTACACCTTCACTTAGTTGCTGCTCCTGCGGATCCTCTCTATGTTTAATAAATGTACCCTTCGTACCGTGCACGACAATACTCGGCAGAGGATCTAAAGCCAACATGGTCGTGGTGATATGCACTTGCATTCCTCCTCCGTAATTCAACAATAAAAACGCATAATCATCTACTTCAGTATCTTCCCTATGCTTTTTCAGTATTTTGAAAAATGATTTAGGCTGCCCAAATAAAGAGATAACCTGATCGAGCAAATGGCTGCCCAAATCATATAGTATCCCACTTCCGGGTTTTTTCGTTTCCTTAAAAACTTTTGGACCGATTTCCTGACGGAAACGATCGAAGCGTAAATGCAGTTCAATAGGCTGTCCGATTTTATGAGAATCAAGCACTTGCTTTAAAGCTAAAAACTCTGAGTCAAATCGCCGGTTCTGATAAGGCAGCACCCATCTTTTCATTTTCTTCCCTATTCGGAAAAGTTCTTCTGCTTCTGCTTTGGTAGGAGTGAAAGGCTTCTCCATCAACACATGTTTGCCTGCCGACAGTGCTTGCTTGGCAAAGTCATAGTGCGTGTCATTAGGCGTATTGATGACGACAAGCTCTATTTCCGTATCGTTAATCAGTTCGCTGACAGAATCAAAACTAATTATATCCGGATATTTATCTTTAGCGCTTTTTTTACTTCGCTCTACGATACCGTATAATTCGAAGTATTTACTTTCTTCCAAAAACGGCGTATGGAATATCCTTCCAGACATTCCATACGACAAAACTCCTGTTTTAATTTTTTGTATAGACATTTTATCCCTTTCGCATAGCCTATTATTTATTCCTCACCGCCACCGGCTGTCTGGTATAGATCTTCTATTTTATTTTTCAACTCTGTATTCGAAAAATCTCTCAACTCATTGTTTGTATTTCTCGAAAGCCTATCAAATTGTTCTAACACCTCTTCTGCATTAGCTTTTACATGTGCTGCATAGTCTTCATCTTCGAAAAGGGAAGTTACCTCCTCTACGATTTCTGTATCAGTAGAATCCGCTTCTGCCTCGACTTCTTGCACATTTACATTTTCAAATTGTGCTTGGTCGAACACTTCTCCCCCTTTAATAGGGAAATCCACTTGAAACTTAGTTGCCAGACTGTCTAAAAGTGGCAATAACTCTGCATATACCTCTTTGCTTTTCGAGGCTAAATCCTTCGCATTCGCATTTGTTGCATTATTTCCGGCATAATCTGCGTAATCTACTTCATACGCTGCGATACTTCCTACTGTTTGAAAAAAACGATAACCATCCGTATCCGTCAAAGTGGTATGGTTATATTCCAATTGCTTTTTTTTACCTACACTGAAATCACAGGAGGAAAGGAAGAAAACAGCACAACCTGAAAGAGCAAATAGTTTTAAAAATTTCATGCTTGTATCATTAATTTACACAAAAATAAAAAAATATTTCGAGGTACACATAATATCCCGTTTTATTCACGTATCTGCTTTATTTTAAAGGATATTTCCATATTCATGCAGAAAAACCAAAACTTATTTTGAAAGATCCATTTTCTTAACGAATGCACAGGCTTAAATTAAGCCCTAACAACACAAGAGGTGGCTTTCACTAAGCAATGTTTCTACCCGCATTGATAACGCCATAAATTGTTCTGCCTATCAATTTCTTATATATTTCTCTCTCTTCATCTTTCACCTCATCATTTAATAGATGACGGATACCAAAATGCTGAATAACAATCAATGGCAATACAATTTTTTCTCTAATCAGAATAGACTCTTTTTCGACCGGATAATTCTCCATGAGCGAAGAGGAGCGGCTTAATTTCAACAAATATTCCAAAGTAAGATCATATTCGTCTTTTAACAATTGCCAAAAATCGCCAAACTCTTCATCATCTACCAAGTGCGAGGTAATGTTAAAATTCGTTTTCGTCATAGACATCATACAATTGTCTATGAGCGTATTAAACATACCGGAAGTTTGGTATAAGTTTTCTACTTCAGACCAAAGGTCATTTTCAAAAGCCCACTTCAGTGCTGTACCTACTCCATAAAAACCGGGTATATTCTGTTTTAGCTGACTCCAGGCGGTCACAAAACTAATCATGCGCAAATCTTCCAAGCGCAATTCCCGATTAGCGTTCCGCTTTACGGGACGGCTACTGATATTTATCATGGATAAATATTTTAAGGGGCTCATTTTTTCCAAATAGCTTAAAAACTTCCCGTGTTCCCTCAAATCAGTAAATTTTTGATGGCTGGTATCAGCTATTTGCTGAATAACCTCTTTTTGCTGCTGGGATAATGTATCTCCGGGATTCTTTTTTATATCAGAAAGAATGCCTGCACATAGCAACTGTTCGATGTTGTAGCTGGCTGCGTCAATAGACCCGTATTGACTACTGATAATCTGCCCTTGAATCGTCAGCTGAATATGATCGTTTTCTATTTCTTTTCCCATTGAGGCATAAAAGCGTTGAGTTTTACCGCCACCACGTGCCGGTGGTCCGCCCCGCCCATCAAAAAACACTAAATCTATGCCGTGTTCACGGGCCAATGCAGACAATTCTACTTTAGCTTTATAAATAGACCAGTTTGCCATTAAATAGCCACCGTCTTTCGTACTATCGGAATAGCCCAACATGATGGTCTGTCTGTTGCCACGATTTTTTAGATGTTCTCTATATTCCTTATGCGTGTATAGCGCTTTCATCACGTCCGAAGCCCGTATCAAATCATCTATGGTTTCGAATAAAGGTACAAAATCAATAGTCAGGTTATCTTTCTTCCAGCCATTCCATAAAAATAATTGCTTGAGCAGCAAAATATCATACGCTTCCTGACAATTACTGATAATAAAACGCTGGGCAGCTTTTTCGCTTCCCGATTTTTGGATCTCCTGAATCAAGCGGATAATCTCATTGGTATCCTGAATAAGCGGATCGTCGGCTTCCTCAGTGACAGGCCCATGCTCTGACAAAGAAATATCTTCCAAGCGGATTTGAGTATCTTCCCCATGATTTGTATGGTTGATTTTGTTATCTAAATACAGGTAAGTGTTTCTCAACACACTGCTGTCTTGACGCATATCCAAGGTAGAGAAATAACATCCGAAGGTATTTACTTTACGGATTAAATCTTCTACAAGCTCTACAAATAACCCTTCATGATCTTCATTTAGTACTTTTCGAATGGCTTTGAGGTTGTAGAGGATATTATCTGTTTCATCTTGGGGATTATCCTGCGGGTTAAAGCTATTTTCGTATAATAATTCTTGTAGCGCATTCATATATTCTGCTACTCCCCTGAACGTAATTCTCCGCTTAACCATTCTAAAATCACGGTAATAGCAACGGAACAATATTGTCCGCAGCATCATAGCTACTTTTTTGGTGCTATCTACACTTACATTAGGGTTGCCGTCGCGATCCCCTCCCGGCCAAAACCCAAGTTCTACCAGGCCTTTTAATTCTTCGAAAGGTAAATCCAATTCACCATCCAAACGCGATTGCAAATCAGAAGCAACTTTATAAAATACATTTTCTAAAAACCAAGCTAAACTAGCGGCTTCGTCTTCGGGTTTCGGCTTTTCTTTGTTGATAAAAGGAGTTTTTCCCAACTGCTGCAACAAAAGCTGAATATTATGAATATCGTTGTTTTTAAGCGCTTCAATTAAATCATTGATTATCGCCAGTACAGGGCCCGGGTAAAATTGAGTAGGATGGGCAGTCAGCACCAAACGAATTGAAAAGTCTTTGATTTTCTCAATGACTTTATCCTTTATTTCCGGATCACTTTGCGTGAGTGAAATCAAGGACTCTAATGTCCCTGTATCATCCGTGCTGCGTCCTATAGACTGAAATGACGCGTCCTCTATCGCATCAAACAATACCACTTGACGTTCTATATACTGGATAATGCGAAAAAGTAAATCTATCTTATCTTCTTCCTTTATGTATTTCCCGTATTGTTCAAAGAAATCGTTTATAATTTCTTCCGGACTCAAATTCTCTTTTACTCCCTTTTCACAATGTACCGTAAAAAAAGGCAAGATGGTTCCTGTATCTTTCACCCTTTGAAAAGGTAATGTCAGGAATAAACTTTTAAATAAATCAAAGCGTGTTAACACTTCATTTTCAAACAAGGCTTTTCTTTGATTTAACTTCATATATACATTATTTTATCAATACTTTAATTCTTATTTTAGGATTGCAAGCAGCACCAAATATATGAATTTCTTAGTGGAAAACGACGATTAATATCAATATTTCATTTTTTTAGCCTTAAAGCTAAAAAAATCATACTTGTGTTTCCCCATAATTTCGCGATTAGTAATTTTAAACAGAAATCTAACCCCTGTTTTGTGAATGGCCGGTGTAATAAAAAAGAGTTTCTTCCTTTTGACAGAAACTTAAATAGAAGAGAGCGGTGTTAATTTCCCCTTATCACATCGCTTATAAACAGGGGAATATAAATGATGAGACACGGTAATGTCAGACATACGTTGACGATTATTTACAAAATGAACACTGATTTGATGGAGTACTTGCAATAAAATCCAGGTTAAAAGGAAACAATTATTTCGTTATCTTTGAAAGGCATGAACAAACAAACCCATATTGTCCGTAATTTCTTTTATGGGCAATATTTTGCAGACGGATTGCGTATTACCATGGGTTGCATTATCCCTCTGCTTATATTCTTTGCTATAGATAAACCCAAAATAGGTACAATAATGTCTTTTGGCGGGCTTTTAATTGGCCTTGCCGACACACCTGGCCCACCCCTTCACCGGAGAATAGGGATGTTGACTACATTGGGATTAAACTTTTTCACGGCTTCAATTACTTTGCTGGTCAATCCTTTTCCACTGTTGATGACGGTTGTTATTGCCGGTTTGTCTTTTCTATATTCTATGTTCGCCGTGTTCAATACCCGAGCAGCTGTAGTAGGTATGATGGCTACTATCACTATGCTCATAAATGTAGAGTCTTTCTACAGTTACCCAGAAGCTCTCTACGCCTTGCTTTTCTTTACAGCCGGTGGGATAGGGTATATGCTCATAAGCATATCTTTAACACAAGTAAGGCCTTATCGGCTGGCGCAACAGGAGTTGTCAGAATCTATAAAACATGTAGCTGATTTTATTCGGATAAAAGCAAAGTTTTATGATGAATCGATAGACAATGTAAATGCTTATAATGAACTTATCGATCAACAAGTGAAAGTACATATACACCAAGAAAATGTCAGAGAACTTCTCTTTAGGAGTAAACGCTCGATTAAAGATACTACGGTAAAAGGAAGATACCTTACTTTGATATTTTATGATATTGTTGACTTATTTGAACAAAGTATGAGCTTTCAATACGATTATCAAGAAATCCACCATACTTTTGGACCGTATAAAGTTTTAAAAGAATACAAAAACCTTATCTTAAAAACGACAAACGAGCTGGATCATATTGCCTTCAGATTAAATGCAGATAGGATTCCGGAACCTCTATATAACGATTTAGACAACGATCTGGAAAAACTAAAAAAAAGAATTGATGAAATAGAAAGCACGTATACCATCAACACTCTGACATTAAAAAAGATACTGATCAACATCCGTAAAATAATCGGCTTGATCAATAATTTATATAGCTATGGTTGGGTTAATTCTCAAGATATTAATGAAAAACCCATACAAGATGCCCGCAAATTTGTACACGACAGCCAACTGGAGTTTTCATGGAAAAACTTCAGGGAAAACCTCAGCTTTCAATCCAATACCTTCCGCCATGCCTTGCGAATCAGCATCGTACTTTCATTTAGTTTTTTTGTCTTTAGCAAAACTCTGCATTCAGACACCGTAGGCGTGTTTTGGATATTGCTATCCATCCTCACTATTCTTCGGCCAGGCTTCGGCCCCACAAAAGAAAGAAATATACAAAGAGTGTTAGGCACTCTAGTAGGAGGCGTAATGGGTGCAGTGATACTCATTACGGTAGAACATGAAACCACACGGTTTGTTTTGTTAAGCTTTTTCTTTCTGACGGCCTATAGCTTCTTTCGAATCAACTATATTATTTTCGTCATATTCATGACCCCTTATGTTCTTATTTTGTCGAGTATCACTGGAGTGGGCACAATTGAAGTGGCAAAGGAAAGAATAATTGATACTTTTATCGGTGGTAGCATAGCTTTCATTTCGAGTTATGTAATTTTCCCAAATTGGGAAAACTCTCAAATTAAAGGTAATATGCAAAAACTCCTCATCGCCAACTACAATTATATTGCTGAAGCCTTAAAAATTTTACAGGGACAGATAAGTGACATAACTGCTGTAAAACTCTTGCGGAAAGAAGTGTATATATCTTTTGCGAATATGGGGTCGACTTTTCAAAGATTATTAACCGAACCCCGATGGAAACAAAAGAATACGAAAGAACTGAACAGCTTCGTAATTTTAAATCATATTCTTGCTTCGTATTCTGCTACTTTGCTCACGCAGGTACAATCCCAGCATAGAGACACTTTTACAGAAGAACATGTTAAGCTGCTCAAAGCTATTCTCAGAAAACTAAACAAAAGCATCGGGCATTTATCTGATGCCGGGGAAATCTTTACCCCTATAAAATTAGAAATCCCCCTAGAGCTGAATGAACTGGAAAATCAAGAAACAAAATTAATTACTGAACAATTACAATTTTTACATAAAATATCCTCAGATTTGCTGAAAACTATAGAAATCATAGTAAAAAAGCATAAGATTGAAGAAAAAGAGGTGATAAAATATGCATAAAACTTTAGATTTAATTATTATCGGAGGAGGCCCCATCGGGCTGGCGTGTGGTTTGCAGGCCAAAGAGAAAAATATGGATTTCCTCATTTTTGAAAAAGGATGTATAGTCAACTCCCTATACCATTACCCTCAAAACATGACTTTTTTCTCTTCTTCAGATTTACTTGAAATTGGAGGTATCCCCTTTGCTACCACTCTGCCCAAGCCCAAACGTGCGGAAGCGCTGGAATATTATCGCCGCATACAAGATAAGTTTGATCTGCCGGTACATCTTTTTACAGAGGTCGTAGATGTTAATAAAGAAAAAAATAAATTTGAAGTCAAAACTACACAAGGTATTTATTTTGCAGAAAATGTAATCGTAGCCACTGGCTTTTACGATATACCTATGCTATTGGATATAAAAGGCGAAAACCTTCCTAAGGTATCTCATTATTACAATGACCCTCATTATTATGCCAATCAAAATGTAATTGTCGTGGGTGCCAGCAATTCTTCTATCGATGCTGCATTGGAAACATACCGGAAAGGAGCGAAAGTAACATTGGTCATCCGTGGAAATGAAATCAGTCACAGAGTAAAGTACTGGGTGCGTCCAGATATACTTAACCGTATAGAAGAAGGTTCTATCAACGTGTTTTTTAAGAGCAACCTCCAGGAAATACGGGAAAAAGAAGTGGATATAGACACGCCTGAGGGAGTGATCACAATCCCAAATGACTTTGTATTGGCATTGACCGGATACCGGCCCAATTTCTCTTTCTTAGAAAAAATAGGGATTCATGTTCCCGCTACCGGCACACGCATTCCTACTCATAATCCCAGTACAATGGAAACAAATATCAAAGGGTTATATCTGGCGGGGGTAGTATGTGGAGGGTTAAATACACATTTGTGGTTTATTGAGAACTCCCGGATACATGCCAAAATCATTGTGGAACATATCACAGACAAAAAACAGTATCATAATAGTTCTGCTACTTAATTCCGAAAATCCACCATACACTTCGCATGTACCCAATTGAAATACTAATTACCCTCTGCACTGAGATCAATACCTTATAAAATAAACTTCCTCAAATTTGAGCGGATTTGTTTTTGGGTTTATTTGGATATATTTCAGCACTCTTTTCGTGGAGAAGCTTTTGTCGTGCATTTGTACGGTTCCGACCTACGACGCTTCAAATCTTTCAAGAATAAATTTCATGGCCGTGAAGCAGCATCGGAGATAATTTTCCGGGGCAATAATATTTAGGCTTTGAGCCCTTGGATAAAAATACGGGCAAGTTCCTTTTGATGCGATAGAATCTTTTTAAAATCTTCTTTTGAAGGAAAAATCGGGTTACTCATGTCTTTCAGTACGGCAATGCGCACTCCCATCAAAGCATATAATAAAAGCCGCGCCGTGTTCTCTACATTTTCTAATGCGTACTCTTGATTATTCACACCGATTTCTAAAATTTTTGCCACTTGGGAAAGCTCTTTGGCGAAAGTGTTTTTAAGGATAGTTTTCATATCTTCCGGAACATCTTTCCGCAAGACGTACGTATATTCAAACAGGTTATAGTATTCGTTGATAATCTCCACACGCTTTTCAAGGGCTGCATCCATAGCTTCTTCAGAAGATTCCAAGTCTTTTAAAATCTCTTCTACTTCCCTGGCCATATTATCTATCACATACTCCATGACCGAAGCATACAATGTATGCTTATTTGGAAAGTAGTAATACAACAAAGCTTTGGACGCAGAAATGTCTTTCGCAATTTCATTCATAGTCGTCTTTGCCATACCGAAATGGGCAAAACGTCTTGTGGCGGCTTCTAATATTGCTTGACGCTTTGCGTCTGAGGGTGTATTGTTGTTATCCATAAATATTTAATAAATGACTAAATGTGCAGGTTATTCGTGTTATTGTAATCCTTCCATGAAATAAAACTCTTTTTTATCCCATTCCTATTTTACATACTTTTGCATTGAATATACTTGTTTTATAAAACATTTAAAAGATATAATACATAAAAATGAATCCTCAGGTACAAAAAAATATTTCTTTGGCAAAATATAACACTTTCGGTGTGGATGTACGCGCAAAAAAATTCATAAAAATTGAACATGAATCTCAATTGGAAGAATTATATACACAAAATATATTCAAAGAACCTTTTTTTGTTCTCGGTGGAGGGAGTAATGTTTTATTTACAAAAGATATAGATAAAACGATTATTCATATTGCCATCAAAGGAAAAGAACACCAGACGGAAAACAATAGCATTTATGTACATGCAGGAGGCGGAGAGGTATGGAATGATTTAGTTTGGTATTGTGTGGACAATGGACTTCCGGGTATGGAAAATTTAGCCTTGATACCGGGTACTGTAGGCGCCTCTCCTATTCAAAATATCGGCGCCTATGGAACTGAACTTATGGATATATTCTATACTTGCAGGGCTTTTGACACTCAAACGGGAAAGTTCAGAACGTTCAAACACGAAGATTGCCACTTTTCTTATAGAGACAGTATTTTCAAAACGAAATATAAAAACCGCTTTATCATTACTTCCGTGAGTTATAAATTATCTTATCAAAACTCTATCAATACGAAGTATGGAAAAATAAAAGAAGAGCTCGCGCATCGAAAAATCGAGCACCCCGATATAAAAGACATCGCTGAGGTAGTCTCTCATATCCGGGTAGAAAAGCTCCCTGACCCTTCCACGGTAGGGAATGCGGGAAGTTTTTTTAAAAACCCTATCATTGAGGAAGACACTTTTACAGAGCTGCATACAAAGTTTCCCGGGCTAGTTTTTTTCCCTATAGAAAAGCACAAGTATAAACTGGCTGCAGGCTGGCTCATAGAATCCTGTGGTTGGAAAGGCAAGACAGTGGGTGCTGCCGGAGTATGGAAAAATCAAGCATTGGTATTGATCAATGCTAACGGAGCCTCTGGAGCGGATATCTTCAACTTATCTGAGCAAATCTCAAAAGACGTGTACAATAAGTATGGGGTTTTATTAGAAAGAGAAGTAAATATTTTATGATTTTCACCTAAAACACTGTCATCAGTTCTAAAATGTTTTTTATGACATTAAACTGCAGCGGGTTACTCCCTGATATCGATTTACCAGATTTTTTTCTTACATATCAAATTTTGATAAAGCCACAAACTCTTTGATTCGGTGATGAATCTGCTCATTACTTAAATTCATCAACCGTTCCACGCCGAACTTCTCCACACAAAAAGAAGCCAAAGCAGACCCATAAATCGTAGCATTCTTCATGTTATTGAATGAAAGCGACTGCACATGAGCTAAATAGCCTATGAAAGCACCTGCGAATACATCTCCTGCTCCCGTCGGATCAAAGACTTCTGCCAAGGGCAAAGCCGGAGCAGAAAAAACACGACCCTCACCAAATAGTAAAGCTCCATGCTCTCCTTTTTTGATCACTACATAGTCTGGCCCCATTTTTTGAATTTTCTCTGCTGCTTTTACCAAAGAATACTCGTCCGTAAGTTGCCGGGCCTCCGAATCATTTATGGCAATGACATCTACCTTAGAAATTATCTCTTTCAGATCATCGAGCGCCGTATCGATCCAAAAATTCATGGTGTCCATGACCGTTAGTTTGGGTCTATGTGCCATGCGCTCTAAAGCTCTTAATTGTACTTGGGGCGTAAGGTTTGCCAACAATAAATATTCACAGTCCTGATATGAAGTTGGAATCTTGGGGTCGAACTCTGCCAAAACATTCAATTCCGTTATAAGCGTGTCCCGGGTATTCATATCGTTATGATATTTTCCGGACCAGAAGAAAGATTTTCCTCCTTTTACCACTTCCACCCCTTCGGTGTTTATTTTACGTTGCTTAAAAAGATTTAAATTTTCCTCTCCAAAATCCTCCCCCACTACCCCTACTAACTTCACTTTATTATACATATAAGAAGCCGAAATACTGGCGTAAGTGCCTGCGCCCCCTACAATTTTATCCGTTTTACCAAAAGGAGTTTCAATAGCATCAAAAGCGACAGACCCGACAATGACTAAACTCATATTTTTATTTTTTATATAAAAAAAGCCGGTTGTGTACCGGCTATGTTATTTGCTCCTGAAGCTGGGCTCGAACCAGCGACCCTCTGATTAACAGTCAGATGCTCTAACCTGCTGAGCTATTCAGGAATAAGTCTCTGCAAATCGTTACAAAAATACAATTTATCGCAGAATTTTACAAATAAAAAAAGAACTCTATTTTTCTTGGCTCCTGAAGCTGGGCTCGAACCAGCGACCCTCTGATTAACAGTCAGATGCTCTAACCTGCTGAGCTATTCAGGAGTGTTTTTTGACTTCCCTAAAGTCATGCAATTATCGGAAGTAAAAAGGAATTGTCCAAATATATTTTTACTTTTCACACAACTTACTCACTATCAACCCTCTTGACTATTCTTCAATCTCACAAAACGCAAGGCAATCGCAGACTTTCACTTCGTTCTATACTGTGCGCTCCTATTTTGCACATAGAATGGAATGACGTAAGCTTATTTTTTCACAAAAGCGTTCCTGCTAAAATCAAAGTGGCAATACTAAAGTAAATCATCAGGCCTGTCACATCTACCAAAGTAGCTACAAATGGAGCTGATGAACTCGCTGGATCCGCTCCTAATCTCCGCATGATAAAAGGCAGCATAGCGCCGGAAACAGAACCCCATAGAACGACGCCGACCAAAGACAAACTTACCACCACTCCGATCAATACCCAATAATCGCCATAAGCGTGTACAAAATATTCCCATGAAGCAATCCGGATAAAGCCTAAAACTCCTAAAAGAAGACCCAAAAAAAGACCTGAAAGTACCTCCCGCCTCATGACTTTCCACCAATCCGCAAGTGTTACTTCACCAAGTGCCATCGCCTGTATAATCAATGTAGAGGCTTGAGAACCGCTGTTCCCTCCACTGGACATAATCAATGGAACGAGCGCAAACAACATAATCGCGCTTGCCAACTGATCTTCGAAATGCTCGATAACTGATGCTGTTAGCAATTGTCCGATAAATAACACGATCAACCAGCCCGCCCTTTTCTTCACCAATTTCAAAATTGATACGTGCAAATAAGGTTCTTCTAAAGTTTCCACCCCCCCGATTCTATGCATATCCTCTTTATACTCTTCATTAGCTACCCATAGAATATCATCTATCGTCACAATCCCCAGCATGATGCCTTGATCATCAATTACGGGGAGCGCCACCCTATTATTCATTCTAAATACAGTAACTGCTTCTTCTTGCGGATCGTCTGCCCGAAGAGCGATAAAACGGTTATCGATTAAATCGGAGACGATGCTATCGGGGTCAGCCAACAAGACGTTTTTAATACGCACGTCGTCTATCAACCTTCCATCTGCATCAATCACATAGAGAACATCGATAGTTTCCGAAGCTTTTCCATAACGACGGATATGATCCAGAATACGGGAAACTGTCCAATGGGCTCTCACTGTAATATAATCCGGCGTCATTAACCTTCCTACACTGTCTTCCGGATACCCCAGTAAAGCTAATGCTTCTTTTCGCTCACTGGGCGAAAGCATAATGATCAAATGCTTTACGGCATCGCCTTTCAATTCACTCAAAAAAGAGGTCCGATCATCCGGAGGCATTTCGTTGATGAGCTCATTTACTTTAGATGCAGATAAGTCTTTGAGTATACGTTCCTGCTTTGAAAAACCTAATATCCGGAAAACATTAACAGCCCGTTTAATATCTAAGGTTTCTAAAAACAAAGCTCCATGCTCGGGGTGAGCATCGATCAATTCTTCCACATCCGAAATGTTCAGCTCATTTAATACAGCAGCCAAACCCCGCATATCATTCTTTTCTACCAAATCGATAATCTGTGTGGTAAACACATCTAACTCTTCCATAAATGAAAAGCCCTCTTTTAAAATTTTACAATCTACATCTTATTTCGAGTTTGATCCAAAAGTCGGATTTTTTATGCAAATAATAGAATTAAATATAGAATTAATAATTCATCTAAAACTTCAATTATAAAAGACGTCTTTATGAAATACTGACATTTTAACAGGAAGCGGGCATTCCTGAAAAAGATTAAAAAAAATAAAAAAAGACAGCAAAATAAAGGTGAAAAATAAAATGACAAAACTTTTATCACTTTCCTCTGAAAATATGTCTGCCCAAATTCGTACACAAAATTTTGCTTTCTGAAATTTATGGACAAACCTCGATTAAAACGACACAAAAAACCAGGGCTAAACATAACTGGGTTTTTTATTTTTCATGAACGGAAATACAGATATATTAAAATTTTATACTAAGTTTAAAAAAACTCATTTTTATTTGAAAAAAATCAAAAGTTCAATAAATAACCTTTAAAAAAAGACAAAAACTCAAATAATAATAAAAGTATATAAATCTATGAACCAATATGATAATGAATTTATATCATCTTTCAATTTATATAAAAATCAAGGTTTAAACTAATATTATTAGTAATAGATATAAATGAAACTTTATACAGCAATTAAAACAATAGTAATCAGAATATTATATATATTTATAATAACTATTACTTCACACGAAGCTTTTTCTCAAATTATAGATAATGGACAATCCCATTTCGCTACTCGCTGGAGGCAAATAAACACCCCACATTATCAATTAATTTTCCCGGATTCTTTCTCTAAACCTGCTTCTTCCCTATCTAAAAAAATTGATGAATTTATTAAAAAAACCAGTCAGGATCTTGATATAAAGCCTAAAAAAATAAGTATAGTGATAGACAATAATCATCTTCAACAGAACGGTTTTGTTCAACTTGCTCCCCGAAAATCAGAAGTGTACCCGGTTCCTTCAGGAGCTTCGACGAATGAAGAATGGCTTCCGAATCTGCTGATCCATGAGATGAGACACGTAGCTCAATTTGACAAAATGACAGGTAAATTTACCAAGCCTTTTTTTGAACAATTGGGATTTGCTTTGTTTGGGCTTCACCTGCCAAGTTGGTTTTTTGAAGGAGATGCAGTGGAGATGGAAACTCTGCTTACCCAAGGAGGAAGAGGTAAATTAGCTTCTTGGAAAATGCCGGTATTTACGCATATAAAAGAAGAGGAAGAATTCTCTCTGAATAAATATCTAATGGGATCGTATAAAGATTTAGTGCCTTCTTTCTATACAATGGGCTATCTCATGAACCATACTTTGACACAGGAAAAAGGACTCGATATAAAAGAAAAAATCATGAGCGATATGAAGAAACATTGGTTAAGACCTTATAATTTTGATAAAAGTCTCCGCAAATATTATGGGGGAAATACAGATTCGCTATACAAAAACACCCTCAAAAATATTCGTTTAAATCAAAAAGACTCTCTTCAGAAAACAGCCGAAAATATAAAAGCAAAGCATATCATAACACCCCACATAAAGTACCCTACCCAATACTTATTGGCTCAAACAAACAACGGAAAAACACTATATACTTTAGTTTCTGGCCCTGAAAAAAGGGATCAAATCATAGCCATAGATGAAAAAGGCAAAGCCAAAAAGGTCGTAGAACCGGGCCTTCAACTTACTCCTTATTATCACCTGCGAAAAAATGAAATCACATGGGATGAATATCAAAAACACCCTCGATACAGCAAGAACACCTATTCCAATATTCATATTTTAGACTTAGAAACTGGAAAACAAAAGAGTATCACCCATAAAACACGCTATTACAGCCCTTATTTTCATCCAGAAAAAGATCAACTCCTTGTCGTCCATGTAGATAAGGAAAATAACAGCAGCTTATTGTCTTTAGATTCAAAAACTGGAAAAATACATGAAAAAATATTCGAAAAGGAAGGATTGCATATACAGCAGCCGGCTTTTAATGAAAACGGGAATAAAATTGTATTTATAGGAATCAGTGATAAAGGGACGAGTTTATTTGAAATAGATGTTTTATCAAAATCTTTAAAACAATTGCTTCCTTGGGACAACCAACAGTATGAAAGGCCACAATATATGGGGGACATCATCATCTTTAAAGCACATTTCAATGGAATAGACCAACTATATGCGCTGAAAAAGCAAGGCATTGTCCAGCTTACTCATGTGGAAAACGGAGCTTTCTACCCTACAGTGTATAAGAAGAAAGTACTTTTCAGTGATTACCATAGTCAAGGACATAAAGTCGCAATCATCGATATAGATTCGTTTCTAAAAACAGACACGGTAGATAGTATAGTCTCTACACCTCATTTAAGTAAAATAAAAAGCCCCCGAGCTCTACAAGTTGAAGAAATAGACAGCAGCATGGCTGATCCGAAAATTGAAAAATACTCCTCTTTAACCCCTATATTCAATTTTCACAGCCTTTCATTAAGCGGTAATAATTTTGAGAGTTTCGATAATTTTAAACCGGGTATTTTTTGGTATGCCAATGATCTATTAAACCACAGTCAAATCCGTTTAGGCTATGAATATGACTTAGATATTCGCAAAAGCGTATATTCTGCTGAGTGGCTGTATCAAAAATTCCCTCCCATTTTTTCTCTTAAATATAAAAATAGAGGGCAGATAAGTGCAGCAAAATTGAAAAATAAGCCTGACTCCACACTTCGTTTGGACTGGCGAGAGCACATATACAGTCTTGATATCATGTTGCCTTTTTCACAATACAGAAGGAACCACACCGTTAGTTACGGATTAAATATGGGTACTTCTTACCTCAAACGTTACGGTTTAAGCCCTAAAAACATCCGGAACTTCCGAAATGAAATTGCTTTCCCTCTACATTATCAAATTTACTTCCATCGGAATCAAATGAGGAGCAAAATGGACTTAGCTCCGCGCTGGGGGCAAGGAATCAGTGTTACGTACCGCCATTTACCTTTTGAAGACAAGTCAACACAAAAACTTAGTCTAAGAACAAATTTTTATTTTCCGGGCATACGGCGAAATCACAGCTTTCATATACGTTATGCTATGCAGTTTGGCGGAGGATTATATTCATTTACTAATGATATCCCCTTGGTAACAGGCTATGAGTTTATCCGGCCTGAAAAACTCAACAACACCTTACTGACTTCCTATGCTTTTCCTATCGCTTACCCGGATTGGAGCTTAGGCAGATTGGCGTATATCAAACGTTTTCATGCTTCTATATTTAGTGATTTTCAAAACGTAGAGGTTTCTAAAATGCAGCCTGCATCTTATGGCATGGCGCTCTATGCCGACGCTAACTTCTTCCGTTTTCCTGCTCCTAATTTTACTTTGGGAGTCAAAGTTGCTAAAATTCATTCCCACGGTGCTGATAAAAACTATGCCTTTTATTATACTTTAGCGTATACTTATTAACTTGCTAGAAGTTCACCGATAAGAAAACTTCTTATCACTGAATTTCATTTACATGTAAGTCCACGTCATGGTTTAGCTTTCTGCTTTTTAAATATATTAGACACTACTATCGCGGATAAAATAATCAGAACTCCTATCCATTGCAAGCCGCTTACCCTTTCGCCCAAAATAAAATAAGCCACTACAACCGCTACGGGCAACTCAACAGAAGAAAGAATGGAGCTCAAAGGTACACCTATATAGGGAATTCCTATGGCAAAAAACAAAGGGGGAACAACTGCGCTTAACAAAGATAATAGTAGTCCCCATTTCCATAAACCATCAAGAAAAACACCGTTAAAGAAAAAAACAGGAGGGTAAATCACAAAGATAATCAAACAAGCTCCTGTAAGCATTAATGCACTTTTCTGTACTGAAGGATAACTGTTTCCTACATGTGAATTAACAATTAAAAAGATTGAATAAAATGTAGCTGCCAACAAACCATACCCCAGTCCAATAAGAGAGAAGTCAAAAGCTTCCTGATTGAGCAGACCCGCGGCAAATACCGTTCCGCTTAACACCAATATAATGCTGCAAATCTCTGCTATACTCGGTTTATTTTTAAATATTACATACTCAAGCACGACACCTATCCACACAAATTGCATAAGTAATATAATGGCCACCGACGCCGGCAAATACTCTAAACACTTATAGAGGCTAAGGGTCACCAAGCCTGTAGAAAATCCAGCAACAGCAACTTTCCATTTAGGCTCCCGGATGGTTTTATTCTTGCTTTTAAGTTGACCGCTCACTTTACCTACTAAAAACAAAACCCATAGAATAAACATCCCCAAAAAAACCTGAGCTCCGGCAACTTCTCTTACATTATAACCGGCAGCTAAAGTCAATTTCACCATAGTAGATGAGAAACCAAAGCTACAAGCTCCTAAGAAAACAAGTAAAGCGTATCTAAACATAAGTCTCTAAAAATAACGGCGGAAGATAAAAAATTTAATGTATATGAAAGAGATGAGCCAAAAGAAAGCTCTTTTTTCTCAGGCAGAGTAATCATAAAAAATGATTTCCCGAACCCACAACCGATTTATATCGCTGTAGAATAAACTTCTATAATATTTTTATTTTAATAAAAATAACATTTCAACATATGCACTCAATCCAATTTATAATCATTATATTGAGAAATATAAGGGATAAGTAGCTGTTGGGATAAACCTTAAAATCTGTAAGTAAGAAATCCCGTTTAAAATATAAACAACTCATGGGATTTCCTCACTTTAGAATGTTTTTACTTCTACGCAGAAAACGAAAGTTTTAGATTCTTCGGTTCAGTTATACACAAATAAGAAAAGCATGAGATATTTGCTCTTGTTTATAATATTATTTACCGGATGGAGTCAAAGAACTCCTGCTTCTCCGTATGCACCTTCAAAAAACATCACCCTGATACACATAGAGGGAGCTATTTCTCCCCTTACCACAAATTATTTAAGACGGGGTTTAAAAACAGCCCGGCAAAACAGCAGTTTGGCCTTAATTATTGAAATGGACACACCGGGCGGATTATTAGAGTCAACCAAAGATATAGTAAAAGAAATTTTGGATGCTGAAGACTTGCCGATTGTAGTATATATCTCTCCTCAAGGTGCTTCTGCAGCGAGTGCAGGTACATTTATTACTATGGCAGCACATATTGCTGCTATGGCACCAGCCACCAATATAGGAGCGGCCTCGCCTGTACAGATGGGCGGGGGTGAAATGGATTCTGTGATGCAAAAAAAGATATTTAATTATTCAGAAAGTTATATAGAAAGCATTGCCGAAAGACGAAAGCGAAACGCCGAGTGGGCTATATCCGCTGTGCGTGACGGAAAATCAATAACAGCCGAAAAAGCCGTGGATTTAAACGTTATAGATTTTATAGCCACAGATCGCGAAGATTTACTTAAAAAAATAGAGGGCAGTACAATTGGAAATAAGGTTTTAAATACACAAAACGCCGTCATAAGAGAATTGCACCCCAA
Organism: Bacteroidota bacterium; assembly: GCA_021794195.1. GTDB lineage: Bacteria > Bacteroidota > Bacteroidia > Sphingobacteriales > Sphingobacteriaceae > Sphingobacterium. The sequence goes on along the minus strand of JAJYRG010000056.1, from coordinate 433 downwards.
TCTCGCCGAAAAATGGCTGGCCATCCTCATTCGTCCTGAAGTAATTTTAATCCTTACAATGTTAGCAATTTACGGCATTATCGGAGAGGTCACCAATCCCGGAACCATCATTCCCGGTGTGGCAGGTATTATCTCTTTTATATTAGTATTATTTGCATCAGCAGTGCTTCCGCTTAATACAGCTGGCTTTACATTGATTTTATTGGCTGTGGGTTTATTTATAGCAGAAGCTTTTACACCGAGTTTTGGAATCTTAATCAGTGGCGGAGCTGTCTCATTTTTCTTAGGTGCTTTAATGCTGTTTCAGGATTTACCCGAGTCAATGTCTCTTTCCCTTACTTGGTTGCTGCCCGCTACGCTCCTTACCACCCTGTTTTTTATATGGATTGCTTATGAGGGGATTCGTATTCAATTTAGAAAACCAGTAACCGGG